>NZ_JBMKHT010000081.1:0-8483 GCF_049238165.1 Enterobacter cloacae complex sp. IR5422
AAAGCACCATGTGCCAAGAGCCCATGTTGCACTTGCCTGGTTGCTATCAAAAACGGTCATCACAGCCCCGATCATTGGCGCGACCAAACCAGAACATCTTTCCACGGCTATCAGCGCACTGGACTTTACACTTAGCGATGCTGAAATCACGGAACTCGAGGCACTCTATCTGCCGCACCCCGTCGACGGGATCATTCCCCCGCTTCCTGATACGCCCCCTTCACTCACGCCGCCTTCAGCAATACACAACCGTTAACACCCTTCCCTGGCCCGGCGTTGCCGGGTCTCATTATTTTCAAGAATAACGAAGCACACCGTTTTCAGTGAGAGGCGATGAGTGGATGGACTTGTGAAAAAAATTCAGCAACGGATTAGCGCTAATCGGTCTATGGTGTATATCATTTCCGTATCAACACATTCGGGCCTTAACGCACAAGGAAAAGGATTCTGTATGCAAATAAGCAGAGCTGATGTTGCCGATCTCATTTATTTCATGGCTATTGCACGTCATCGCAGTTTCAGCCGTGCTGCCATTGAATTAGGTGTCAGTGCATCAGCGCTTAGTCATGCCCTGAAGGGACTGGAAACCCGGCTCGGGGTTCGCCTGCTTAATCGCACGACCAAGAGCGTCACCCCTACGGCAGCAGGTGAAGAACTGGTTCAGTCTGTCCTTCAGCCTTTCGACATAATAGAAGGCGCACTTGAATCGCTTAACAAGTATCGTAATACCCCTGGCGGACGTATCCGCATCAATGCTGCCGTTGAAGCGGCCAATCTTTTGCTTGCGCCAGTTATGCCCGCGTTTATGGATCGCTATCCCGATATTGAAATCGATATTGTGGCCAGCAACCGTATGGTTGACGTCACTGATGCGGGCTTCGATGCCGGTATCCGCTATGGTGGCACCGTCCCGGAAGACATGGTTGCCCGGCGTTTATCTGCCGATATTCGCTGGGTTATCGCAGCATCCCCAGACTACCTGGAACGTTACGGAACGCCTGAACATCCGGATGATTTATTACACCATCGTTGTATAAGCAATCGTCTCGGCGACGATCGGATTTATCGCTGGGAACTTGAGCGAGACGGCGAAACGTACCAAATCACTGTGCCAGGCTCAGTGACGGTCAACCAGGCTGAAACGGGCCTTGTGGCCGTATTAGGCGGAGCTGGTCTGATGTATTTTCCGGAGCCTCTTGTTGCACCCTATGTGAAGGATGGACGGCTCCGCCTGGTGCTGACGGAATGGTCCCCGCTGGAGGAAGGTTTTTATATCTATTATTCAAGCCGCCGGCAACTGCCGACCGGGCTTCGCCTTCTGATTGAGTTCATACAGGAGGCCAGGCCGCTGGGGTTGTGAAATAGCGCTTCCATGCGGGACGATGCAATGTCGTCTTTATCGCCCCGTAGCGGATATCATAAAATCAATCAGGGTCTTCACTCTTTTAAAAGCAGTATAATCAAATGATTAAAATTTTATCCCTTCGCCTGAAACACTGTAACGCGCTGGCCAACAGCATGAGCAATGCCTCCCCGACACAGCTGCAGCAGTTTAAGACGCAATTGTCCGAACAGATGGGTAAGCCTGTGGGACTACATACCATGGGTATTCCGGCAGCGATCAGTACGCTCGGGGTGATTGTCAGTTTCGCCATTCCGCAGCTGTGGTTGGGCTATGGCGTACTCGCCGCACTCAGCCAGCCAGCTGAACGCGTATTCGTGTGGGTTGTGCTGGTCGCCCTGCTTTTCGCTGGCATCAACGGCGTCACGATGTTCATGATTGGCAAAGGCAGCATGCGCGCCGTACGGATACATCTTGCGCTGGCGGTGATAAGCCTGGTATTAACGGCAGCCTATCTGCTGGCCGCGCTGATCGGTATCCCTTTTCCGGGCGTCAGTCTGACTGCGGCACTGGTGAGTATCGTCATGTTATTGCTTAGCGGCAGCTGTATCCTCTCCACAGCCTTTTATAAGATGCTGCTGTTTACTCTGCATAATCGCGCCTGGCGCAAGCTGATCAGACAGACTCGCGATGCACATATGCCACGCTAAGCCTGCCCCTCGTAAACATCCCGCCCCATTATCCCAGACGCGATATCCTTGACCTCGCCTCGTCCAGATGGCTGCGCAATGCGGCAAGACATGGCGCAAAATTGGCAGAAAAGCGGCCGCAACTACTGGCCAGCGTATAAAAGCGCTCGGCCAGCGCCAGTGCTTCATGCCAGGTTTCTCCCGCGATCGCGTCAATAAGCGTAGCCGGACGCAGCGTATTCACCAGTGCGCCTCCTGATTTCGGGGCAAATCCCATGGGCAGCATGTCATAGGCAGGAGCAAGATCGTAAGGCCGTCCATGGGAACTGATAAACGACAGATTACCGTGGTGCATGTCGGTATTGCCGATCAGCATACCAAACGCCCAAAGCCTTGACGTGCTGGCGACCGCATCCTGGTGAACACAGCCCTGCTTTGCCAGCTCATTCACCAGTACCGGCCACGATTCTCTTGCCCTGCCGACAAACTCCGCCTCGAGCGCACGTAAAGAAAAGAGTCCCTTACGACCAAGGGGTCCCGTACGGTCGAACCGCGGGATCTCAAGGAAGCGCTGTCCGCCAAAATCAAACACCTCGGTTTCGACGCCAAGCACGCTTAACGCAAGATGTTCTGCTAACAAAAGGTCTCGCCAGCGTTCGCTTACAGGGTTATCGTCCGGTGCCGTGAATTTCACAATTACGTGGCCACGTTCTGTATAAGTACAGAACTTCGGCTGTTCCCCCCCAGCAGAGGAGCCCGGTACTTCGCCCGCGCTCACGGCCTGCGCCAGCGACGGGTAGGCGGTTGCGCGGTCCACCGCAACAGGCGACGGCATCTCTACAAAATGATTCCTCGCCTGTTCTCCGATTAACAGGTTCCCCACCGCATCGTGCCCATGAGCGAGCAAAGCCCTGATAACGTCAGTATCACTCCAGTTCTCTGGATTCGGCGGCAGGCCCAGCTCGGATGAAAATCGCGAGGCGTACGCGCGGCCAAGGTATCCCTGAGGCCGCATGTCAAACAACCACCACGGCAACCCATCGCTATGGAGGCACACATTGTCCGTTTGCGCCATTACAAAACCGTCTGGATAAACCGGAATGAGTTTACCCAGCGATTTAACCTGACCCTCTTCCGTGATGCGGTAGACAGGAGCCGAACTGAATCCTCGATGTGTATCCCGCAGCACATAGTGAATAGATGGACCGGAGCCAATGCGAACAACCTCATCGCCAAGCGCTTTAATCGATCGTGAAACGGTAGGCTGACTAATACCCATAATATCAGTTAGTTGCCTTACCGATACCGGGCCTTGTCTCAGCAATTGTCGTAGTGTTTCGGATCGATTAATCATGGTTTTGAATAGCTTTATGAATAGGTTATTGAATAGCTAATTTATCAGGTATTGACTCCCCTGTCATCTTCACCAACGGCTGTCTCTGGTTTATGCCTGCGCAACCAAATTAACTTATACGCCGCAGGAATAATAAACAGCGACAGCAGCGGTGCCGTAATCATCCCGCCGATCATGGGCGCCGCTATCCGGCTCATGACTTCTGACCCTGCGCCGGTCCCCCAGAGAATGGGCAGCAGACCCGCGATGATCACCGCGACGGTCATTGCCTTTGGCCGCACGCGCAGCACGGCGCCCTGATAAAGGGCGTCATCAAGCCCCTGTTCAGTGAACGTTTCGCGCTGGGACAGCGCCGGATGTGCTTCAACGGCATGACGCAAATACATCAGCATGACCACTCCAAACTCTGCTGCCACCCCGGCCAGGGCGATAAACCCGGTGCCGGTTGCCACGGACATATGGAAGCCCTGCCAGTACAGGAACCATATCCCGCCGACCAGCGCGAACGGCAGGCTCATCAGGATCAACAGGGCCTCATCCACGCGACGGAACGCCAGATAGAGCAGAACGAAAATGATCATCAGCGTCATCGGCACCATCAGCTTCAGTTTCTTGTTGGCGTGCTCAAGCAGTTCAAACTGCCCGGAGAATGACACGCTGGTACCCGGCCTGAGCTTCACGTTCTGGCTGATGGCCGTCTTAATGTCGTTCACCACCGACACCATATCCCTGCCGCGGGCATCGATATAAATCCAGCTCGCAGGCCGGGCATTCTCCGTTTTCAGCATCGTGGGGCCTGAAACAACGTTGATATCTGCCACATCACCCAGCGTAATCTGCTGTTTCATAGGCGTCAGGATCGGCATCTGCTTCAACGCGCTCGGGCTATTCCGGTAGTCCTGAGGGTAACGAATATTAATCGGATAGCGGGCCACGCCTTCCACCGTTTCACCCACCGTCGCACCGCCGATGGCCGAGGAGACGAACAGCTGCACGTCGCCCACCGTCATTCCATAGCGGGAGGCTTTCTCCCGGTTGATATCGACATCAATGTAGCGCCCGCCTTCCAGACGTTCTGCCAGGGCAGACACCACGCCCGGCACCGTTTTGGCTACTGCTTCAATGCTTTGCGCCGTGGCGTCGATATCAGCCAGAACGGTACCAGACACCTTGATGCCAATCGGGCTTTTAATCCCGGTCGACAGCATATCAATGCGGTTGCGAATGGGCGGAACCCAGAGATTCGCCAGACCGGGCAAACGAACGGTCTTATCAAGCTCCTCAACGATCTTGTCAATCGTCATCCCGGGTCGCCACCGATTCTCAGGCTTAAGCTGAATGGTGGTTTCCACCATTTCGAGCGGCGCGGAATCCGTTGCCGTTTCGGCTTTGCCGGTCTTGCCGAAGACAGAGGCCACTTCAGGGACGGTTTTTATTAACTTGTCCGTGGTCTGTAAGAGCGCGGCCGCTTCTGCCGGAGAGACGCCGGGCAAAGTAGAGGGCATATACAGCAGATCGCCCTCATTAATCTTCGGCAGGAACTCGCCGCCCACCTGGCTCAGGGGCCAGATCACCGTCAAGATGGATAAGGCCGCAACCAGCAGGGTTGTTTTGGGCCAGTTGAGCACCCGAATCAGCAGCGGATGATAGGCGTTAATCAGCAGCCTGTTCAGCGGGTTACGGGTCTCGGCGGGGATTTTACCCCGGATCCAGAATCCCATCAGAATGGGGATCACGATGATGGCCAGCGCGGCCGCCCCTGCCATGGCGTACGTTTTGGTGAAGGCCAGCGGACCAAACAGCCGCCCTTCCTGTCCCTCCAGGGTGAAAATGGGAATGAATGACAGGGTGATGATCAGCAGGCTGATAAACAGCGCGGGGCCAACTTCGACAGAGGCGTTGGTAATCACCTTCCAGCGCGTGGCGTTATCAATCTGCTCTCCCGGATGCTGGTGATCCCACTCTTCTAACCGCTTGTGCGCGTTTTCAATCATGACGATAGCGGCATCCACCATCGCGCCGACCGCAATGGCAATGCCTCCCAGGGACATAATATTGGCGTTCAGCCCCTGGAAATGCATGACGATAAAGGCAATACACAGGCCAAGCGGCAGAGAGATAATCGCCACCAGCGCCGAGCGAATGTGCCAGAGGAACAGCGCGCAGACGATGGCCACCACGAAAAACTCTTCGAGAAGTTTGCTGCTCAGGTTATCAATTGCCCGGTCGATGAGCTGGCTGCGATCGTAGGTGGTCACAATCTCAACGCCTTCCGGCAGGCTGTCCTTCAGCGTCTCCAGCTTGTCTTTTACCGCCGTAATGACCTCGCGCGCGTTTTTACCCGAACGCAGGATCACCACGCCGCCCGCCACTTCACCCTGCCCGTTCAGCTCGGCAATACCACGGCGCATTTCCGGCCCCGTTTGTACGCGGGCAACATCTCGCAGGTAAATCGGCACACCGTTCTCACCGGTTTTCAGGACGATGTGATTGAAATCATCGATGGTCTGCAGATAGCCGCTGGCCCGCACCATATATTCCGCTTCCGCGATTTCTACGGACGATCCCCCCGCTTCCTGATTAGACGATTCAAGGGCCTGCTTAACTTCCGGCAGGCTGACGCCGAACTGCGCCAGCTTTAACGGGTCAACCTGAATCTGATACTGCTTCACCACGCCGCCGACGGAGGCCACCTCGGCCACGTTCGGGATTGTTTTCAGCTCAAATTTCAGGAACCAGTCCTGCAATGATCGCAGCTCGGCGAGATCGTGTTTTCCGCTGCGGTCCACCAGCGCATACTCAAATATCCAGCCTACGCCCGTGGCGTCCGGGCCGATTTCGGAACTCACCCCGGCGGGGAGTTTGCCCTGAACCTGATTCAGGTACTCCAGCACGCGCGAGCGGGCCCAGTACAGATCGGTCCCGTCTTCAAAAATAACGTACACATACGAATCACCAAACTGTGAAAAACCGCGCACGGTCTTCGCGCCAGGAACCGACAGCATGGTGGTGGTGAGTGGATAGGTCACCTGGTTTTCAACAATCTGCGGGGCCTGGCCGGGATAGCTTGTTTTGATAATCACCTGAACGTCAGACAGATCGGGCAAGGCATCGACCGGGGTGTTGATGATGGTCCATGTCCCCCAGACGCTGAGAAACAGCGCGCCCATCATCACCAGGAAACGGTTGGCAACCGAACGCCGGATAATCCATTCAATCATCATCGTCTCCTTAATGGCCTGAATGCGCGTCGTCAGCGGCTTCAGCGTGGCGCATGCGCCCCAGCGCGCCGGTAATATTGGCCTCCGAGTCAATCAGAAACAGACCGCTGACCACCACCGACTCCCCCTCTTCCAGTCCGGTACCAATGCCGGACTGCTGCTGTGATTCATGCAGAACGTGGATCCTTTTCGGTACAAACTTCCCGTTCGCATCAACGGTAATAACGCGCTGTTCTTTCCCGGTATCGATAACGGCCTGAGACGGAATGAGCAACATTTCCTGACTTTGGGTATTCAGCTTCAGGTAGGCATTCATGCCCGGTTTCAGCAGTTCATCCTTGTTGGAGACCTGCAGGCGCACCTGCAGCGTACGGGTGGTTTGATCCACGCTCGGCAGAAGACGCCATTTTTCAACCGGGAAGGATTTATCCGGATAAGCCGGTACCGAAACAGTAAACTGCGAGGTATCTTTCAGCAGATAAGCAATGGATTCAGGAACCGCCGCGCCGATCCAGACCGGATCCATCCCCTGAATCTGCGCCACCACCTTTTCTTTGGAAATATTCATTCCGGTGCGCAGGTCAAAGGCCGTGATCACCCCGTCAATGGGCGCCTTGATGGTAAACCGGGTCTGGATAGTACGGGTCGCACGCAGCCGCTGAATATCGTCATCCGGCATACCCGCCAGGCGCAGACGCTCCAGAACGCCTTTTATCTGCGTGGGCGTTCCGCCGGTGCCGGAAAGCAGGAGGAACTCGCTCTGCGCTTCGACCCAGTCCGGAATGGTGATATCAACCAGCGGCGTGCCTTTATTCACCTTATCGCCAATCGTCAGCGGGTACACTTTCTCAACGAACCCTTCCGCACGCGCCTGCACAATGACAAACTGATAGTCGTTATAGCTGACGTTGGCCGGGATCGTCTGGGCATAATTCAGCTTTCCGCGCGTCACTTTTTGCGTTTTTAATCCCAGGTTCTGAACCTGGGTCGGATCGATACGGATACCGTCACTGCTTTTACCATCCTCATCGGCATATTTCGGCACCAGCTCCATATCCATAAACGGTGATTTACCGGGCTTGTCGAATTTCACGTCAGGCTTCATCGGGTCATACCAGAAAAGGACCTTTCTTTCCGCAACGCTATTTGCTGTTTTTTCAGATGAATAAAGTGTCTGCCATGCCGTCACCGATATCAGCCCTCCGGCAATAAGGCTGCTGACTATCATGGCAGCGTATTTTATTTTTAATGAGGCCATGCCGTTTCTCGCTATTTTATGCTCTTGAGTAAAGAGAGATTGCCCTGCTGAACAAACGAGAAATTCACGTGGCTGCCGACTTTTAAGGCAGTAATACTCGCGTCGGCCTGCATAAAAGTAAAACGCATGGTCATCGCGGGCCAGCCAATTTCCGGGATGGCTTCGTGAGAAATCGTCACTTTTTTATTCGTGAGATCAATATCCTTCACAATGCCGGTCCCGGTGATGACCTGCTCTGAGACACCTTCGCTGGCGGCGCTCATCTCCGCGTGCTGATGAACCTCAGCCTGAAGACCGGCAGAAAACATAATGATTGCACCAAATACGACGGCGTTAAGTGAATTGCGCATGTTTAATATCCTTTTTAATTAAATGAGGTTATTCGGCCCAACCGCCGCCCAGCGCGGTGAAGAGGTTAATTTCATTAACCTGCCGGGCATAAATAAGGTCGAGAATATTTTGCTGCGTGGAAAACAGCGACCGTTCCGCGTCTAAGGAAGGTGCGAATAAGTCCGAGATGTGAGATCATCGTGTTGTAACCTGAACCCAGAATGAGTAACCGGATGAGCCAGCAACTGACTTTTGCCGACAGTGAGTTTTCCAGTAAACGCCGCCAGAC
>NZ_JBMKHT010000082.1:0-8072 GCF_049238165.1 Enterobacter cloacae complex sp. IR5422
GATAAAATCAAGGCGTTGCATAGGTCGGGTCTCAGTCCAGGGCATAGCGAGTCTCCTCTTCTATGCCAGTTATAACTGTTACCCATGTATCCGGTCTAAAGTGTTACCCATGTTTCCGGTTCATACCCTTCGCTTACCGGGCCTACATTTCGCCCCGTAGGCCGGGTAAGCGAAGCGCCACCCGGCGTTTATTCCTCAGCCCTGTAAGCCGGGTAAGGCGTAGCCGCCACCCGGCAATCCCCACAAGGAGTCAATCTATGCAACAACAGTGGTCTGCAGTTGATAATTTCATGATTTCTTCGCTTATTCCTGACGATGACGTACTGAATCAGGTGCTGGAAAACAACAAACGCGCCGGGCTGCCTGAACATGATGTCGCGGCCAATCAGGGGCAGCTGCTGGCGCTGTTCGTGCGCATGACGCAGGCAAGACGCATTCTTGAGATCGGGACGCTGGGTGCCTACAGCTCAATCTGGATGGCGCGCGCGCTGCCGCCGGACGGTAAGCTGATTACGCTTGAGGCCGATCCCACGCATGCCCGCGTTGCGCGCGAGAATATTCAGCTTGCGGGGTTAAACGAACGCATTGAATTAATTGAAGGCCCGGCGCTGAGCTCGCTGGAGAATTTCGGCGAGGTTCCGCCGTTCGACCTGATCTTTATTGATGCCGATAAGCCGAACAATCCCGGCTATCTGGAATGGGCGCTGCACTACTCCCGCCCCGGTACGGTAATTATCGGCGATAACGTGGTCCGTGATGGCGAAGTCATTAACGGTCAAAGCGACGACGCGCGCGTGCTGGGCGTGCGGCGTTTTATTGAAATGATGGGCGATAACCCGCGCTTAACCGCCACCGCGCTGCAAACGGTGGGGATTAAGGGATGGGATGGGTTTACGCTGGCAATTGTAGAACGATAACCAGCCGGGTGGCGGCTTTGCCTTACCCGACCTACATTTCGCACTCGTAGGCCCGGTAAGCGCAGCGCCACCGGGCAAGGATTTAACCGGAAATCTGCTCCATCGCCTGCAGAATACGCTTATCCGAAATCGGATACGGCGTACCGAGCTGCTGGGCAAAGAAGCTGACGCGCAGCTCCTCGATCATCCAGCGGATCGCCTGCACGTCTTCGTCGTCGCGGCGCGCGGGCGGCAGCTTGTTCAGCCACTGCTGCCACGCCTGCTGCACGCTCTCCACTTTCAGCATCTGCGCGCGATCGCGGTGCGGGTCGATAGCCATCTTCTCCAGCCGTTTTTCAATCGCCTGCAGATAGCGCAGCGTATCGCCGAGACGGTTGAAGCCGTTGCCGGTGACAAAGCCGCGGTAAACCAGCCCCGCCATCTGCGCCTTCACGTCCGACAGACCCAGCGCCATGGTCATATCCACGCGCCCTTTCAGACGCTTGTTGATGTTGAACACGGTGGTGAGGATCTGCTCGACCTGCTTGGCAATCTCCACCACGGTGTCGTTCAGCTCCGCGCGCACCTTTTCATGCAGCTGAGCAAAGCCCTCTTCCGTCCAGACCGGGCCGCCCGCCTCGTGAATGAGTTTGTCCACGCCGCAGGAGATGCAGTCGTCAATCAGATCCAGCACCTTGCCGTACGGGTTAAAGTAGAGCCCCAGCTTGGCCTTGTTCGGCAGCTTCTCGTGCAGATACTTGATCGGCGACGGGATGTTGAGCAGCAGCAGGCGACGCAGCCCGCGCCACATCATCTGCTGCTGTTCCTGCGGGTTATCAAACAGTTTGATCGCCACGCTGTCGCGCTCGTCCACCAGCGCAGGCCAGGCTTTCACCTTATAGTTACCGCGCTTCTGCTCGTAGCTTTCCGGAAGTTGGCCAAAGCTCCAGATGTGCAGCCCGCTCTGCTCGATGCCGTCGTCGGCCACCGCAGAAAGCGTCTCCTGGACTTTGCCTTTCAGCGCCTCTTTTAGCTCGCTCAGGGAACGCCCTTCCAGCAGCTTTTTGTTTTTATCGTCCACCACGCGGAAGGTGATTTTCAGGTGATCGGGCACCTGATCCCAGTTCCAGTCGTCGCGGTCGATGGTCGTTCCGGTCATGCGGCGGAACTCGCGCTCCAGCGCGTCCAGCAGCGGCAGCTCCAGCGGCGTGACGCGGCCCAAAAACGCTTCCGCATAGTTCGGCGCAGGCACAAAGTTGCGGCGCACCGGTTTCGGCAGGGATTTGATCAGCGCAATCACCAGCTCGCGGCGCAGGCCGGGGATTTGCCACTCGAAACCGCTCTCGTCGACCTGGTTTAACAGCGGCAGCGGAATGTGGACGGTCACGCCATCCGCGTCGGCCCCCGGCTCAAACTGATAGGTCAGCCGCAGCTTGAGGTTGCCCTGATGCCAGAAGTTCGGGTAGTCGAGCTTGCTGACCGACTCCGCCCCCTCTTTAATCAGCATGCTCTTTTCGAAGTTGAGCAGGTCCGGCGTCTCTTTGCTGGCCTTCTTCCACCAGCTGTCGAAGTGGCGGGCGGAAATCACATCGTGGCTGATGCGCTGGTCGTAAAACTCGAACAGCGCTTCATCGTCCACCAGAATGTCGCGGCGGCGGGACTTGTGCTCAAGTTCCTCCACTTCCGCGCGCAGCTTCAGGTTTTCGCGGAAGAAGGCGTGGCGCGTCTGCCAGTCTCCCTCCACCAGCGCGTGACGGATAAACAGCTCGCGGCACAGGGCCGGATCGATCTGGCTGTAGTTGACCTTGCGCGCGGCGACCACCGGCAGGCCGTAAACGGTCACTTTTTCGGTCGCCATTACCGCGCCCTGCGCGCGTTCCCAGTGCGGTTCACTGTACGAGCGTTTCAGCAAGTGCTGCGCCACCGGCTCCACCCATTCCGGATCGATACGGGCGGCAATGCGTCCCCACAGGCGGCTGGTTTCCACCAGCTCGGCGACCATGGTCCACTTCGGCGGCTTCTTGAACAGGCCAGAACCCGGGAAGATGGCGAAACGGGCGTTGCGCGCGCCGGTATACTCCTGCTTCTCGGCGTCCTTCATCCCAATGTGGGACAGCAGGCCGGTCAGCAGCGCGATATGAATTTCGCGATACTCCGCCGGTTCGCTGTTCACCGGAATGCCCAGCTCTTTCACCACCTGGCGAAGCTGGGTATAGATATCCTGCCACTCGCGCACGCGCAGGTAGTTGAGGAAATCCACCCGGCACTGGCGGCGGAACTGGTTCGAAGAGAGCGCCTTCTGCTGCTCGCCGAGGTAGTTCCACAGGTTCACGAAGGCGAGGAAATCGGACTCTTTGTCGTGGAAGCGACGGTGCTTTTCGTCCGAGGCCTGCTGTTTGTCCATCGGACGCTCGCGCGGATCCTGAATGGAGAGCGCCGAGGTAATGATCATCGCCTCGCGCACGCAGCCGTGCTTTTGCGCTTCCAGCACCATACGCGCCAGGCGCGGGTCGACCGGGAGCTGGCTGAGCTGGCGGCCCAGCGGCGTCAGCTTATAAACCGTCGCCTGCTCGTCGGTGGTGATCGCCCCGAGTTCTTCCAGCAGACGCACGCCGTCCTGAATGTTGCGTTTATCCGGCGCTTCGACGAACGGAAACGCCGCGATGTCGCCCAGCCCCAGCGCGGTCATCTGCAGGATAACGGACGCCAGGTTGGTGCGCAGAATTTCCGGGTCGGTAAACTCCGGGCGCGACAGGAAATCGTCTTCGGAATAGAGACGAATGCAGATCCCTTCCGACACGCGGCCGCAGCGGCCCTTACGCTGGTTAGCAGACGCCTGCGAAACGGGCTCAATCGGCAGCCGCTGGACCTTGGTGCGGTAGCTGTAGCGGCTGATGCGCGCCGTACCCGGGTCGATCACGTATTTAATGCCCGGCACGGTGAGCGAGGTTTCCGCCACGTTGGTCGCCAGGACGATGCGGCGTCCGCTGTGCGGCTGGAAGACGCGGTTCTGTTCGCTGTTGGACAGGCGGGCATACAGCGGCAGGATCTCGGTGTGGCGCAGGTCGCGCTTGCTGAGCGCGTCGGCGGTATCGCGGATTTCGCGTTCGCCGCTCATGAAGATCAGGATGTCGCCCGCGCTTTCGTTACCCAGCTCGTCAACGGCATCGAAGATGGCCTGCAGCTGGTCGCGCTCGGTATCATCCGCCTCTTCCACAATCGGGCGATAGCGCACTTCAACCGGATACGTCCGCCCAGACACCTCAATAATCGGCGCATTGTTGAAGTGCTTCGAGAAGCGTTCCGGGTCGATGGTCGCGGAGGTGATGATCACTTTCAGATCCGGGCGACGCGGCAGCAGCTCTTTCAGGTAGCCGAGCAGGAAGTCGATGTTCAGGCTGCGCTCGTGCGCTTCATCGATGATGATGGTGTCGTACTGCATCAGCAGGCGATCCTGCTGAATTTCCGCCAGCAGAATACCGTCGGTCATCAGCTTGACCATGGTGTTATCGCTCACGTGGTCGCTGAAGCGCACCTTGTAGCCGATGCAGCCGCCCGGCTCCGTCTGCAGCTCTTCGGCAATACGGTTGGCGACGGTGCGCGCCGCCAGACGACGCGGCTGGGTATGGCCAATCAGGCCTTTTATCCCGCGGCCCAGCTCCATACAGATTTTCGGCAGCTGGGTGGTTTTCCCCGAACCGGTTTCACCCGCGACAATCACCACCTGGTGGTCGCGTACGGCCTCAAGAATGTCCTGTTTCTTCTGGCTGACGGGCAGGTTTTCCGGGTAGGTAATTGCCGGGCGCGCAGCTTCGCGCAGCACAACCTTCCCTGCCGCCTGTTCAATCTCTTTCGCCATCTCCTGGTAAATGGCCTGTTGAGCATCAGGATTTTTAACCTTCTTGACGCCGTGCAGACGGCGGGCGAAGCGCTGTTTATCACGCAGCGTCAGAGAATCGAGCTGTTGCAGGAGCATCGGGAAGGTGAATTTTTGTTGTTCTGTCATAGCGTTAAAGGGCAGTACACGCCCTGATAAACTCTCTTTTTAATGATTGCTATAGAGTACCACACTGACGCCTTTCGTGCCTTATTCAAAAAATTCGAACATAGGCTTCGATATATTGCGCTATCTCTGTGGCAGGATTGTGAATAGAGTGTCAACAAGCAACGGGGCAACCCCCTTCAATCAAATGCAACAACAGGAATCACCCATGAGCAAAGTATTAGTTTTGAAATCCAGCATTCTGGCAGGGTACTCTCAGTCTGGTCAGCTGTCTGATTACTTCGTTGAACAGTGGCGTGAACAGCATTCTGCTGACGAAATCACCGTGCGTGACCTGGCTGCAAACCCCATTCCTGTGCTCGATGGCGAGCTGGTTGGCGCGCTGCGCCCAAGCGATGCACCGCTGAGCCCGCGTCAGCAGGAAGCGCTGGCCCTGTCCGACGAGCTGATTGCTGAGCTGCAGGCGCATGACGTTATCGTCATCAACGCCCCAATGTACAACTTCAACATCCCAACCCAGCTGAAGAACTACTTCGACCTGGTGGCGCGCGCTGGCGTAACCTTCCGTTACACCGAGAACGGCCCGGAAGGTCTGGTGAAAGGCAAGCGTGCGATCGTACTGACCAGCCGTGGCGGTATCCATAAAGACACCCCAACCGACCTGGTTGCGCCGTACCTGAGCCTGTTCCTGGGCTTCATCGGCATCACTGACGTGAACTTCGTGTTCGCGGAAGGTATCGCTTACGGTCCTGAAGTGGCGACCAAAGCGCAGACCGACGCGAAAGCCGCCATCGACAGCCTGGTTGCAGCGTAAGACTTCACCCTCTCACCGCCCGGTGGGAGGGTTTTTCTTTTCCCCCGCATTTCGCTATCATCCGCTCCCACTCTCCAGCCGGGCGGCCTGATGTCTGCGATCATTGATTCTTTTATTGCCCCACCGTGTCACGATGACATTCAAATCCTCTGGCAGGATGAACATCTGCTGCTGATCGATAAGCCTTCCGGCCTGCTCAGCCTCTCGGGCAAAAATCCGCAAAACCTTGATTCCGTCCATTATCGTCTGGTTCAGACGTTCCCGGGCTGCACGCTGGTGCACCGTCTGGATTTTGGTACGTCCGGGCTGATGGTGGTTGCGCGCAATAAGGCCATCAACGCGGCACTGTGCCAGCAGTTTAGCCAGCGCAGCGTGGAGAAAGTCTACAGCGCCCTGCTTTGCGGCCACGTGGAAAATGATGAAGGGGTCATTGATGCGCCGATTGCCAAAGACCCGGCGCTGTTCCCGCTGATGTCGATCTGCGCCATTACCGGTAAACCCGCCCGCTCCCGCTACCAGGTTGTGGAACGGTTTTATCAGGGGGCGGGATTACCGTTAACGCGAGTGAAACTGATCCCGGAGACCGGGCGAACCCATCAGCTGCGCATTCACTGCCAGCAGCTGGGACACCCGATTCTGGGCTGCGATCTGTATGGCGGTCTTGACGTGCCGGGTGCTGAAGACGCGCCCCGGCTGATGCTGCATGCCTGCGAGCTGAATTTTATTCATCCCGTGAGCGGCGAGCCGGTTAACGCCCGTCACGCCGCCCCGTTCTGAACGCGGTTTACCACATCAAATCGTCAGGGATTTTGAAGTCCGCGTACGGATCGTCTTCGTCCTGCTCTTCCTGGCTGAGCGCGCTGTTTAACACGATGCTGTCGGCATCGCGCTGGGCAATTTTATCGGCCACTACCGCCGGGATAATCGCGTATTCACAGTCGCCGCTGGCGTTGATGACCAAGCGGGCAATCGCCAGACGGCCGTTGATCAGCTGAGCCTGGGTTTGCTTGTCCACCTCGATTTTTTTGATCAGATTACCGTCGGTGAAGTTAAAGGTGATGTTGCCTTTCGCCACGGTGATGCGGTTCATCTCGATCAGCTGCTTCACCTGCGCCTTAAACTCTTTCGCCAGCACGGCCTGCTTCTGCTGCTCGCTCAGCAGCTTGTCACGCTCGATCTGGGCCTTCTTGTTCTCTTCTACCGCTTCCCGAGCCTCACGCGCCTGAACGCGTGATTTCTTTGCCGTGCGCTGCACTTTCGCCGCTTTCTTGCTGCTGACGAGGCCCGCTTTCAGCATCTGCTCTTGTAAGGTGAGTTTTGTCATGATTATTTCTAAACCGGTTGGAAATTTTGGGGATTATAGCGGGAATTGAGGAAAGAGTGCGACATTAGCAGATGAAACGTTACACATCCTGGCTGGGCGCCATATATCGCATCCAGGATCCTGATTGATAAAGATTAGCAGTAAAATCGTGACACTACGGTTTTTGTGATGCTGGTTTTGACCACGCATCACCATACTTAATCATGCCATCCAGGTAGTGCCATTCAATACTGTTGAAGCGTAACTTCAGGGTCTCGACCATGTTATGATGATTTGAACCAGGTATATATGTGTGATTGGCATTCACTGACATGATGACAACACTCTCCATGGATATCCGATAAACTTCACGTTCAATCCCTGCATCGTTTGTCTCATAGTAGCGAATGACCGCTTTTTGCAGACGTCTCCCGTCGCAAACATACACTGCGAACAGGGGTGAAAGTTTATCCAGCTGTTTGTGTATGATAAAAGGTTCGTGTTGTCTGGTACCCCCCATTCTACCGGTATGAGGATCGACTGGCTGGCTAATGCCGTAGCTGCTGCTCATGACTTCAACCGCACCCTCTCGACCTAACGCGAGACATTCTCCTTTTAACTGCATTCCGTTTTCATCATAAAGAAACAGGTATGCGGGTAATGACATGCTACTTTCTCCCTAAGTCGAGTATATTGCCTTGGTTATCGATTATAAAAGTATAATAAAAAT
Organism: Enterobacter cloacae complex sp. IR5422; assembly: GCF_049238165.1. Lineage (NCBI taxonomy): Bacteria > Pseudomonadati > Pseudomonadota > Gammaproteobacteria > Enterobacterales > Enterobacteriaceae > Enterobacter > Enterobacter cloacae complex sp. IR5422. The sequence continues at coordinate 7,747 of NZ_JBMKHT010000082.1, forward strand.
TCTTTTTATTTAACGTATAATGTGCCCCATAGACAGTACCTTTAGTTAAGTTCACGTTAAAACATGTGTTCGGATATGATAATGCTAAAAAGTCTCCCTTTAATAACTCAGAATAATCTTTGCCGTTTGATGCCAGTACATAACGACTAAGGATATCTTTTTTATCGACTGTAAAGCATACCAGACCATCATAAACGTAGGTGATGCCTCTAATTGGTTGAATCTGATGTATAATGCGGGCTTTTGAGGTTCTCTCATGCCCAGCGTTAACGTCCATTGTCCCCGTTGTCAGTCTCCTCAGGTTTACCGCCATGGTCAGAACCCTA
>NZ_JBMKHT010000083.1:0-7843 GCF_049238165.1 Enterobacter cloacae complex sp. IR5422
TCTGGCGGCGTTTACTGGAAAACTCACTGTCGGCAAAAGTCAGTTGCTGGCTCATCCGGTTACTCATTCTGGGTTCAGGTTACAACACGATGATCTCACATCTCGGACTTATTCGCACCTTCCTTAATCAATGATGGAGAAAGTTTGAGGTTCGTTACAGCAGATGTGAGATGTTTAAACCATGCGGGACAGCAGACATTCCTTTTCCAGGATAAAGCGGAAAGCGTCAGGCTAAGACAAATAACCTTTCAAAATCACCGGAAAGCTTATGCACAAATATGACAATTATCGAATGAGAATATATTCTGTTCTATACTTATAAGAAATTTGATATTGGCTGAATCAGATTGTCTTCCGTTGAAAGGAAAACTTTACGTGTATTTCAGACACAAAAAAAGCCGCCCTTAAGCGACTTTGATTTGCATCTTTTGGTGCCGAAGGCCGGACTCGAACCGGCACGTATTTCTACGGTTGATTTTGAATCAACTGCGTCTACCGATTTCGCCACTTCGGCACTGAAGGGGATGCGGAAACGTTGTGGATTATACCTGTCGCGCGCCGCCATGCAAGCGACGACGCGCGAAACCCGCGCTAAGTGCCCAAAAAACCAGCGCCCTTTCACTCCAGCTCAGACACCGCCAGCCGAATCACCCTCGCCGCCTTCTGTTCAGGCAGCGCCAGCACCTTGGCCCACATTTCCTGCACCATATCGCAGGAGAGCTTCTCTTTGCCCACCGCCTTCTCCGGCATCTGCAGCAGCTGGATGTCCTCGCCGTACTTATCGGCAAGTTGCTTCATAATCGGTCGCACGTCTTCGACAGCCGCCTCGCGTTCGGCCGGGGTCACGGTGTGGCGGTTTTTGCCATAGGCCGCGCGCATCATGTCGGCGTCGGCCTGCATGCGCCGCGCCATCAGGTCTTTATCCAGCATGCGCATCGGGTTCACGCCGCCCTTCACCATTGGGTAGAGGAAGCGGAAGCAGGCGTCGTCACTCACCTTCTGGATGGCGGCGGTCTGCTCCATGTTGATGGTCATGTAGTTCACCACGTTGGCGTCCGGGGCGTTCTGCAGGCGCGTCATCTGCAAATGCAGGATCTGCGGCTGGATGGTGTCGATAATCTGCTGCTCCGGCTCGCCCGCTTTTTGCAGGGCGGCCATCTGGTCGAGGATGCGCTGATGCAGCGCGGGCTCCTGCTCCTTAATCACCTGCCAGGCGGGCATCGCGTTGAGGGCGTTATCCATCTGCCGTTCCGGGGCGCGCTGCCTGTCGAAAAACACCCAGAACGCCACGACGGCAGCCGCAATGACGACAATCACAATACGGGTCCACGTTTTATTCATCTCGCATCCTTATCCTTGAGTTATGCCGGTTTACACCGGCACGCCGCTGTGGAAGCGAAACTCGTTGTCCGGTGTCGAGATAAGTGTGGCTTCAATTTCGCCAAAAAGCTTTATGCGCGGTGAGATATCGTCGTCGCTCACCTGCCGGGCCAGCGTCAGATAGTCCTGATAGTGGCGCGCTTCCGAGCGCAGCAGCGAGAGATAGAACTTCTGCAGGTCGTCGTCGAGGAACGGGGCCAGCGCGGCGAAGCGTTCGCAGGAGCGGGCTTCGATGTAGGCACCGCAGATGAGCTTGTCGATCAGCGTCAGCGGTTCGTGGGTGCGCACGTCCTTCAGCATCCCTTTGGCGTAGCGGCTGGCGGTGATTTTGACGTACGGAATGTCGCGGGCCAGCATCGCCTCGCGCACCTGCCAGAAGTGGTGCAGCTCCTCTTTAATCAGCAGCACCATGCTGTCGATAAGCGCCTGGCCCCACGGGTCGTCGGTTTTGGGCATCACGCTTTTGCCAATCTGCCTGTGCAGGGCGATGAAGTCCGGCTCCGGGCCGTCGCGGAAGGTGAACTGTTCGTAGGGCTTGAGCCACTCGAGCAGCGCGTCGGCACCGCTTTCGTCGGCGACGTATTTACGCACCAGCAGCAGCGCGGTCTGGGCGGCCTTGAGCTCGCACACCATGTGGTCGGTGAGCAGCAGCGGCAGGTTCGCCGGGTCGCGGGCTTTATCAATCCATGCTTGCGGGGTCGGGCACTGGAGGAAGTTGAGTACGGGGGCGAGTATCTGCGGGTAATCCATGGTTCTGCCTTGAAAAAGCGGTGGCGCGCGCCACCGCCTGAAACGCTTAGTGACGCACGCCGTCGTCGTCTTCGTCGACGTAATCTTCGTCGTCGCCCTCTTCGCCGTCTTCACCGTTCGGATCTTCGAAGTAGGTTCCCCAGCCGTCGTATTCCACCTCAAACTTCTCGGCCAGGTTCATCAGCTGTTCGACCTGCGCGTCGATCAGCTCCGCCTTCAGCGCGCCTTCGCTCAGGATGTCGCAGCAGATGACGGTGTCGCCCTCTTCCACTTCCAGCTCTTCAGGCTCGGTCACTTCGTAACCCAGCTTGAAGGCTTCCACGGCCATTTTTTCCAGCGCGTCGAAATCATCCGCAGAGAAATGGTGCTCGATGGTGTACAGCGCGTCCGGATCGCTACCGTCTTCCAGCAGCTCTTCAATAATCAGACGCGTCTCTTCGCGTTGCTCTTCCAGGTGTTCCGGGTTTGCCATGGCTCAATCCTCTTTAAAGTGCGGCAGATACTTCTATTTTCACACACGGACGGGTTTGCCTCCACCTTTGTTGGAAAGATTTGTGAAACGGGGTTGCAAATGAATAATTACACATATAAAGTGAATTTTAATTCAATAAGTGGCGTTCGCCATGTGAGGATAAAATGTCTGATCTGTACAAGAAACACTTTCTGAAATTGCTCGACTTTACCCCTGCACAGTTCACTTCTCTGCTGACCCTTGCCGCACAGCTCAAAGCCGATAAAAAAAAGGGCAAGGAAGTACAGAAGCTTACCGGTAAAAACATCGCGCTCATCTTCGAAAAAGACTCGACCCGTACCCGTTGCTCTTTCGAAGTTGCCGCATTTGACCAGGGCGCGCGCGTTACCTATTTAGGGCCGAGCGGCAGCCAGATTGGGCATAAAGAGTCAATTAAGGACACCGCGCGCGTGCTCGGGCGGATGTACGACGGCATTCAGTATCGCGGCCACGGCCAGGAAGTCGTCGAAACACTGGCGCAGTATGCGGGCGTGCCGGTGTGGAACGGGCTGACCAACGAGTTCCACCCGACGCAGCTGCTGGCGGACCTGCTGACCATGCAGGAGCACCTGCCGGGCAAGGCGTTTAACGAGATGACGCTGGTCTACGCGGGCGACGCGCGCAACAACATGGGCAACTCGATGCTGGAAGCGGCGGCGCTGACCGGGCTGGATCTGCGCCTGGTGGCCCCGAAAGCCTGCTGGCCGGAAGAGAGCCTGGTGGCGGAGTGCAGCGCGCTGGCAGAGAAGCACGGCGGGAAGATTACCCTGACGGAAGACGTGGCGGCGGGCGTGAAGGGCGCGGACTTTATCTATACAGATGTATGGGTGTCGATGGGCGAAGCCAAAGAGAAGTGGGCGGAGCGGATTGCGCTGCTGCGCGGGTATCAGGTGAACGCGCAGATGATGGCGCTGAGCGGCAACCCGGACGTGAAGTTCCTGCACTGTCTGCCGGCGTTCCATGACGATCAGACCACGCTCGGCAAGCAGATGGCGAAGGAGTTCGATCTGCACGGCGGAATGGAAGTGACGGACGAGGTATTTGAGTCGGCGGCGAGCATCGTGTTCGACCAGGCGGAAAACCGGATGCATACGATTAAGGCGGTGATGGTGGCGACGCTTGGGGAGTGATCCTTTCTCCCACTTTATTGATTCGGTGTGCTCTTCTTGCCGGGTGGCGCTGCGCTTACCCGGCCTACACAACCCGTAGGCCCGTGCAAGCGCAGCGCCGCCGGGCGGATCAGGCCAGCTCCATTTCATTGATTTTTCACCCCGAAAAAGGTACGTTTTCGCCTTAATTCCAGCGTGGACATACCAGCATTATGCCGATTATTCAGTCTGTTGAACGTGCGTTGCAGATCCTCGACCTGTTCAACGAGCAGGCCACCGAGCTTAAGATCACCGACATCAGCAAACTGATGGGGCTGAGCAAGAGTACCCTCCACTCGCTGCTTAAAACCCTGCAGCTTCATGGCTATATCGATCAGAACCCGGAGAACGGCAAATATCGCCTCGGCATGAAGCTGGTCGAGCGCGGCCATTTTGTCGTGGGCTCCATCGATATTCGTCAGAAGGCGAAAGGCTGGCTGACCGAACTGTCCCAGCGTACCGGGCAGACCACCCATCTGGGGATCCTGGACGGGCGTGAAGGGGTCTATATTGAGAAGATTGAAGGCAAGCTGGCCGCCATCGCCTATTCGCGCATTGGCCGCCGCCTGCCGGTTCACGCCACCGCCATCGGCAAGGTGTTGATTGCCTGGCTGGGCGAGGCCGAGCTGAATGCCCTGCTGGAGGGCTATCAGTACACCACCTTTACGCCCGCTACTCTCTCCTCTCGCGAAGCCCTAATAAGCGCCCTGGCGCAGACCCGCGAGCAGGGCTACGCCCTGGATAGCGAAGAGAACGAGCAGGGCGTGCGCTGCGTGGCGGTGCCGGTGTGGAACCATGAATCCCGCGTGATTGCCGCCCTGAGCCTGTCGACCCTGACCTCCCGCGTGGACGACGCAGAACTGGCTGATTTCCGCGAGCAGCTTCAGCAGGCCGGGCTCCAGCTCTCACGCGCGCTGGGCTACCCGGCCTGAGCCGTTAAACCGGCTCGTAGGTGAAGTAGTCGAAGTCCGCATGACAGCCGTCACCGCTGATGTCCTCGCAGTGCAGCCCCACAAACGCGCCGGTGAAGAAACCGCGCCCGCCGATGTAGTCGTCCGACAGCTTCCACGCCTCATACGTGACCGGCACGGCGTGCCACGTCTCGCCGTCGAACGAGTAGCTGTAGCGGTAGACCAGCTTATCCACGTCCACGCGCAGCCAGACGCTCTCCGCCTGTTCCGGCACCGGAATGGGCTGCTCGTGCAGCGGCCATGACGGCACGTTGTGGTCGAGCTGGATCACCTTGATGGTTCTCCCCTGCCCCTCCTCGTAGTCCACAAAGCAGTAGCTCCAGTTTTTACTGTTGTAGTAGCAGGTCAGTCCGGCGCTTTGCTGGAAGTGAACCGGCGAGAACTGCATCCGCGTTTCTGAGCGGAAAGCGAAGTGCTGCCAGCGGCGCGCCACGGTCGACTGGGTAAAGGTGGAGTTGAGCGAGTCGTTCCCGTAGAGCCGTAAGTAGCCGGGGCGTGCGGTGAGTGAGCCGAGGGTGTCGTCGAACGGAATGCGCAGGGTCTGCAGCTCTGGATCAAGCGTGTTGCCGTCGAAATCGTCCCTCCAGCCGTGCTGAACGGCAGCGGGCTGCTCGGCCATCTGCGGGCCTTTCACGGTCAGCTGCGCGTGCTTGCCGCCTTCCACGTACGGCCAGCCGTCGCGCCACTCAATGCGGGCGATACCGGTCTCGCGTCCCAGCGGGCAGTAGCCGCGCCCGCCGGAGGCCAGCAGCGGCACGCCGGGCAGGCGCAACGGGCGGCTGGTGAGGTAGGCCATGTACCATTCTCCGGTATGGGTCTGCAGCAGCGAGCCGTGGCCGCTCTTCTGTAGCGGGTTCTCCGGCAGGTGCCAGCTGGTCATCATCGTCACGTCCGGGTGCAGCTCGTACGGCCCGTCGATGTTTTTGGAACGCAGTACCACGACCGCGTGCTCGTAGCTGGTGCCGCCCTCGGCAACCATCAGGTAGTACCAGCCCGCGTGGCGATAAAGATGCGCCCCCTCGGTGTAGCAGAGCGGCGTGCCGGTAAACAGGGTTTTACGCTCGGGCGAGAGCGTGCCGGTCTGCGGGTCAAACGCCTGCATCACGATCGTGTTGTGCGGGTTGCTGTGGTGGCGCGGCCCCCACGGGCGATACAGGTAATATTTGCGGCCATCGTCGTCGTGGAACAGGGACGGATCAAACCCGCCGTTGCCCATCGGGATCGGTTCGCTCCATGGCCCTTCGATGGAGGGCGCGGTAACCAGGAAGTTGCGGCCGTTTTTCCACGGCGAGTCGACAATCTTCACGTCGGTGTAGAGCAGCCAGAATTTGCCGTCGGCGTAGCTCAGGCACGGCGCCCAGATGCCGCCGGAGTCCGGGTTGCCCTTCATGTCCAGCATCGACACGCGGTCCAGCGGCGTGCTGACCAGCGACCAGTTTTTCAGGTCACGGGAGTGGTAGATGCGCACGCCCGGGAACCACTCGAAGGTCGAAGTGGCGATGTAGTAGTCCTCGCCCTGGCGGCACAGGGACGGGTCCGGGTTGAAGCCGGTCAGAATGGGGTTAGTGATTTCCATATTGCCTCCGGTTAATGGGATGCGGCTGTCGCGGCGTCGGGAACGGCCTCGCCCTGCGCCGCGCGGTGCTTGAGCAGCTGCTGGCTGATGGCCTCCACGCGGGCGTCGGTGAGCTTGTAGAACGACAGCATGATGAACATGCCCGCGTAGAGCACCACCGGCACCACGCAGAACAGGATTTTGATGGTGGTCAGCACTTCCACCGGCTGCACGCTGCTGCTGGCGGAGTAGTTGACGTACGCCAGGATCCAGCCCACCACCGCCCCGCCAATTGCCAGGCCAATCTTCAGGCTGAACAGGTAGGTGGAGAACACCAAGCCGTCGAGGCGGCGCCCGCTGCGGCTCTCCTCGTAGTCCACCACGTCAGAGGCCATCAGCCACTGCAGCGGCGTGGTGGTGTTAAAGACGAACAGGAACAGGATGTTGAGGGCGAAGATCAGCGCGATGTGCTCGGCCGGGGTGACGAAAATCAGCAGGCTGATGAGCGAGTAGGCGACGATGATCCACTTGAAGGCGGTGACGCGATCGAAGCGGCCCAGCAGACGAGACGAGCAGAGCGAGCCAAGCATGGTGGCGAGGCTGCCGTAGAGTAAAAACTGGGTCGCCATCTCCGGGTGATCCATCACGTATTTGACGAAGTAGAGCGTCGCCCCGCCGCGCACCACGTTGGAACAGGTCGCCATCATCTTGAACGCGCACATGATCCGCCACTGGCCGTTGCCGAGCAGCAGCTTGAGATCTTTCGCCACCGACGAGCCCGGCTGCACCTCAAAGGTGTAGCGCTCTTTGGTGGTAAAGAAGCAGACGTAGAGCAGCACCACGCCGGTCAGGCCCAGCACGCACATGGCGCCGAAATAGCCCACCTGCTCGTCCCCTTTACCGATGATGCTCACCAGCGGCAGGGCAATGCCGCTGATGGCAAGCGATCCCGCCGCCGCCAGGAAGAAACGCCACGACTGCAGGGCGTGACGCTCTTTCGGGTCGGCGGTGATGACGCCCGGCATGGCACAGTACGGCACGTTAACGAAGGTGTAGACCAGGGTCAGGAGAATGTAGGTCACGCAGGCGTAGATGATTTTGCCCTGCGCGGAGAAGTCCGGCGTGTAGAAGGTCAGCACGCAGACGATGCCAAACGGGATGGCGCCCCACAGCAGGAACGGGCGGAACTGGCCGTGCCGCGTGCGGGTGCGGTCCACCAGTAGCCCCATCAGCGGGTCAGTCACGGCGTCGAGCACGCGGGAGATTAAAAACAGCGTTCCCATAATGCCCGCCGACAGGCCGAAGACGTCGGTGTAGAAATAGGCCAGCAGGAACATCGTGGCCTGCCAGACGAAGCCGCAGGCGGTGTCACCCAGCCCGTAGCCAATTTTGTCTTTCATGGTTAAGGAAGTTGCGATTAAGTGGTCCGCAGCTCCCGATATGACGCCCCAAACCGTCCTTTATCGACGTCCTGTGGCTCAATTTTCCAATTTTCAGCCCAAAATCGTCTCTTCGTGGCTGATTTTGG
>NZ_JBMKHT010000084.1:0-7583 GCF_049238165.1 Enterobacter cloacae complex sp. IR5422
GAAAGCATCTAAGCACGAAACTTGCCCCGAGATGAGTTCTCCCTGAGACTTTAAGTCTCCTGAAGGAACGTTGAAGACGACGACGTTGATAGGTCGGGTGTGTAAGCGCAGCGATGCGTTGAGCTAACCGATACTAATGAACCGTGAGGCTTAACCTTACAACGCCGAAGATGTTTTGGCGAAGAGACAGATTTTCAGCTTTGATACAGATTAAACAGAATTTGCCTGGCGGCTTTAGCGCGGTGGTCCCACCTGACCCCATGCCGAACTCAGAAGTGAAACGCCGTAGCGCCGATGGTAGTGTGGGGTCTCCCCATGTGAGAGTAGGGAACTGCCAGGCATCAAACAAGTGAAGAGGCCATCCGAAAGGATGGCCTTTTTGCGTTTATGCGCTGCACAAACAGATCCCCCAACACCCTGCTTATACGGTAAACTACCTGCGTTTTTGCATCAGGATAGCGTCTATGAACCACTCCCTTAAGCCCTGGAATACCTTTGGCATTCAACGCAATGCTAATCAAATTGTACGTGCCGATACTGCACAGCAGCTGCTGGATGCATGGCAAAGCGCAACAGAAAAAAACGAACCCGTACTGATTCTGGGCGAAGGAAGTAATGTCCTGTTTCTCGACGATTTTGCGGGAACGGTGATCGTTAACCGCATCATGGGAATTGATGTGGAAGAGCGTGCCGATAGCTGGCATCTGCACGTGGGGGCTGGCGAAAACTGGCATCACCTGGTGCAATTTACCCTCGAACAAGGGATGGCGGGTCTTGAAAACCTTGCGCTTATCCCAGGCTGCGCTGGATCGTCACCCATTCAGAACATCGGTGCCTACGGCATCGAGCTGAAGCACGTCTGTGACTATGTCGACTGCATCGAGCTGGCGACCGGAACGGCCACGCGTTTAACGGCAGAACAGTGCCGTTTTGGCTATCGTGACAGTATCTTCAAGCATGAATATCAGGATCGCTACGTGATTGTCGCCGTGGGCCTGCGTCTGTCGAAGAACTGGCAGCCTGTTTTGACCTACGGGGATTTAACGCGTCTCGATCCGGCTACCGTTACCGCCCGCGACGTTTTTGACTCGGTTTGCCATATGCGGATGACCAAGCTTCCCGATCCCAAAGTTAACGGAAATGCAGGAAGCTTCTTCAAAAACCCGGTGATCGGCGGCGAAAATGCCCGACGTTTTCTGGAGGAGTGGCCAACCGCGCCACATTACCCTCAGGCGGATGGCAGCGTGAAGCTGGCAGCAGGATGGCTTATCGATCAATGCCAGCTAAAAGGCACTTCAGTCGGCGGGGCAGCCGTTCACCGACAGCAGGCTCTGGTGCTGATTAACCAGCGCGATGCAACCAGCGACGATGTGGTACAGCTGGCTCATTATGTTCGTCAGCGTGTGGGCGAAAAATTTAACGTCTGGCTGGAGCCAGAAGTCCGCTTCATTGGTCGCACAGGTGAAGTCAACGCCGTGGAGACTATCGCATGAAGGACAATACGGTCCCGTTAACCCTGATTGGTATCCTGGCGGATGGTGAATTCCATTCCGGCGAGCAGCTGGGTGAACAGCTTGGCATGAGCCGCGCCGCCATTAATAAACATATCCAGACGCTTCGCGACTGGGGGGTTGATGTGTTCACGGTTCCCGGAAAAGGGTACAGCCTGCCGGAGCCGATACAATTATTGAATGAAGACACGATCCGCAGCCAGATTGGATACGGTAATGTGGCGGTGCTGCCGGTGATTGATTCGACGAACCAGTATCTGCTGGATCGTCTGCCTGAGCTGAAATCCGGCGATGCCTGCGTTGCTGAGTATCAGCAGGCCGGTCGCGGCCGTCGTGGCCGCAAGTGGTTTTCCCCCTTTGGTGCCAACCTCTATCTGTCTATGTACTGGCGACTCGATCAGGGCCCGGCCGCTGCCATTGGCCTGAGTCTGGTCATCGGTATCGTTATGGCGGAGGTGCTTCACGATCTGGGTGCGGATCAAGTGCGTGTTAAATGGCCTAACGATCTGTACCTCAACGATCGTAAACTTGCCGGCATTCTGGTTGAACTGACGGGCAAAACGGGCGATGCGGCGCAAATCGTCATCGGCGCGGGCCTCAATATGGTGATGCGCAATGTCCAGAATGATGTGGTGAATCAGGCCTGGACTAACCTCCAGGAGGCGGGGATCGTCATCGATCGTAACACCCTTGCCGTACGTATGATTAAAGAGCTGCGCAGCTCGCTCACGCTTTTTGAGCAGGAAGGGCTGGCACCGTTCCTGTCTCGTTGGGAAAAACTGGATAACTTCATCAACCGCCCGGTGAAATTGCTGATTGGGGATAAAGAGATCTACGGCACTTCCCGCGGTATTGACGCTCAGGGCGCGCTGCTCCTGGAGCAGGATGGCGTGATCAAACCCTGGATGGGCGGTGAGATTTCCCTGCGGAGTGCCGAATAACCGGATGGAGTGAATGATGCGAAAAACCGTCTGCGCGACGCTGGCCGTCATGATGAGCGTGTTGTTCTCACCCCTCTCTCAGGCGGGTCAGGCCTGGGAGAGTTATAAGGCACGCTTTTTCAAACCGGAAGGCCGCATTGTCGATACCGGCAATGGCGGCGTGTCGCATACGGAAGGTCAGGGATTTGCCATGCTGATGGCAGTGGCCAACGACGATAAGGCCACGTTCGATAAGCTCTGGCAATGGACAAACCGTGAGCTGAAGAACAAAGAGAACGGTCTGTTTTACTGGCGCTATAACCCCGCAGAGTCCAACCCGGTCGCTGACAAAAACAATGCCGCCGATGGCGATGTGCTGATTGCCTGGGCGCTGCTTAAAGCCGATGCCCGCTGGCACGAAAAACGCTACGGTGCCGCATCGGATGCCATCACAAAAGCGCTGGTTGCCCATAGCGTCATCCGCTATGCGGGTTACCGCGTGATGCTGCCCGGCGTCCAGGGATTTAAGCTTGACGGTGAAGCGATCCTTAACCCTTCCTACTTCGTGTTTCCGGCCTGGCAGGCTTTTGCCGGGCGCAGCCATTTACCGGTCTGGCGTGAATTGATCAATGACGGGAAGCGCCTGCTGGGGAAAATGGGCTCGGGAAAAGCGAATCTGCCCACTGACTGGGTTTCACTGGCATCTGGTGGCAAGCTGGAACCTGCCAAAGGCTGGCCGCCGCGGATGAGCTATGACGCGATTCGTATTCCGCTGTACCTTGCCTGGTCTGATAAGCAAAGCCCGCTGCTGACGCCGTGGAAAGCCTGGTTTGGTCAGTTCCCCCGGGAACAAACGCCCGCCTGGGTTAACGTCACGACCAACGAATATGCGCCCTACATGATGGAAGGCGGCCTGTTGGCTGTACGCGATTTAACGATGGGGCAGTCTTCCGGAGAACCCGAAATCACCTCTAAAGACGACTACTATTCGGCAAGTCTGAAAATGCTGGTGCGGATTTCGGCGCAATAACAACGCACTGACTATCCCCTCTCCCTAATGGGGAGAGGGTTAGGGGTAAATCAGTTACTGCGGATACGGTACCCAATCCCCGCCGTTCAGGCGAACGTACGGTTTGTTCTGATACTGAATGACGACCGCGTTGGCGTTCTCAGAGACTTCTGCCGTTTGCGGCAGGTTGCTGGTGAGCTGATCCCAGTTCACGCTATCTTCCACAAACAGCTTCCCGTCAACGGCACGGGCAACCAGTTCAGAGATCGCCAGATAGCTGGTCGGCTGGGTGATTTCAATCGGTGCGCCCTGATGGGGTGCTTTCATACCAAAGAATTTAATGCCAGCAGGCACGTTGGTGATGGATGGGCTTGGGATATCACGCAGACCCGACACCTGCATTCTGTCGCCTTTCAGCGCGCCGCCGTGCTCAGGTACCACAACCACCATCACTTTACGGCCTGATTTTTCCAGCTCCGTGAAGAACGCGTCCAGCTCGTCGAAGAACTTCTGCGCACGCACTTTATAATCTGCCGTTTTGCTCACGCCCGGGAAATGGTTACCGTCGTGGAGCGGCAGGGTGTTAAAGAAGGTCGCACTGCGCGGATTACTGTCTTTCTCGATGGTCTGAAGCCAGCGCTGCAGCACGGCGGTATCGTCATAAACCGGCGAGCCGTCGAAGCCCAGCAGAGTAACGGGAAGACCAGTTTGATCCATCAACGGTGCCTGCATACCACCCTGTTCACGCACCTCTTTCAGGAAGTTACCGAACTGGCCGTTATGTCCCAGCATCAGATGCTGCGTAAAGCCCAGTTTGGCGAGGTTATCAAACAGATAACACTGATTGCCGGCAGGCTGATACAGATTCTTATGCGATGCCTGACCGCAGCTTGCACGCAGCAGACGGATTGCTGCCGGGCCGCTGTACGAGGTGGCAGAGTTAAAATCTTTAAACTGAATGTCGAAATGCGACCACAGCGGATGGGACATCAAACCGGCTGCATCCACGTCGGCCCATGAGAGAGAGCAGATGTTGATCACCAGCAATTCAAACGGCTGAGCATCCGCCGGCAGCGCGTCCGGGAATTTGGTCTGTCGCTTGTCTTCCGCAGTGTAGAAGCTGGAGAGCCAGGCGTTCAGATTTGTGGAGGTCGGCGGTGCGGTCTGGGTTGGGATATCGCCCACTACAGGCGTATCGCCAGCCGTGGTAACGGTTGCTGCTGCGCTTCCCCCTGTGGTGGTCACCGTGGTGGTCGGTTGACCAGCAGGCCACAGCGAAAAGCCCGGACCAGCCAGCGTCAGCACGTTCAGCCAGATCATAATCGCGACGACAAACACCGTGATGCGGATCCACTGTGACAGGAACAGCCAGGCAACCAGCAGCACAAAGACCGCGCCAATCATCTGCCAGTTAATAAACCGCTCGGTCAGATCGAGGACATAGCTGGCGCTAAAGCCTGCCACCTGCGACCCCTGGCTCATAATGCTGTCCGGCCCCGGTAACCAGGTATCATGCCAGAACAGCGCAAAGCCGACAGGGATGGCTATCCAGTGACGCAAGCGATGCAGCCTGATGTTCGGCAGGGGCATCAGCAGGAAGGCCATAAACACCAGGTTAAGAAGGGGATGGAAATTCAGATAGCCTGCCCACAGCAGACCAAACTTCACCAGAAAGTAGAAGTTCCAGCCGGAAAGGCCGCGCCAGTATTGCCAGAGCGGCGAGGGTGACGAAGCGGTATAGGTAGAATTAGTCATGTTTTCGGTCTGCCTTGACGTGTGATGCCCGTGTCAGTGTTCCGGCTGGTTTTACATAGCGAGGTTTTATAAACAGCACTCTGGCCGTATCACGGATACGACGTATGGAATGGCGTGCATAGTAGCCAAGCGGGAAAAAAATCAGCGCACAGAATATAACCAGTTGGATGATATCGCTGATATTCATGATGGTGCGTTCTCCGCGTTGTCCGTTAATAAGCGAAGGGGCTCCGGAACCCGGCGCCAGATATGGCCATCATGTCTGGCATTGAGGATCGGTTTCGCATCGCTCTTAATTGCGAGCGGTTTAGCCCATTGTTCAGGCTGGAGCGCACGCATCTGTACCAGCTCCGCGCTGATCGTATTATCTTCGAACCAAATCATACGGTTCGAGAAAATATCCCCGGTAGGCAGGGGGAAGATATGGTTTAGCGCCGTATCGAGATCGTTGACCCGGCAGAAGGACAAAAACAGTACCAGGCGATTGTCGCCAATGGTCATGATATCTCCCGTACGGTTGGGGCGACACAAGGTGAGCGCCTGTTCAACGCGGATACCCGGTACAGGACGCAGGGCAACCATAACCCCTTTTCCGTCTGCAGGAAGAAGCGTATTGCTCATCATGTTGCCGACGGCGTCGCAGAAGGTATCCCATTTTTGATATCCACGCAGCTTCATCGGCTGCGTCATAGAGAGCAGCGTGGAAATGTCTTCCGGTACATGGCGGCTAAACTGCTGGCCCTGAACGCTTTCGATCAGCGTCAGGCAGCGTGACAGCGGCGCATTCCACGGAATAACCATATTTGCCCCGCAGCCAAGAAGCAGGCGCTCATCGGTGGCGCGCAGGCTGGTATTGTTTTCGCGCACGATGATTTTTAACGCGCTTCCGCGCTGGCGGCGCAGGGTGTGGATTTGCCTTGCCAGCGTCTCAATCTGGTTATTCTGCATCAATGAGAAAATAAGGGTCGCCGCCTGGGTTGTGCGGGCTTCGTGGAAAAGGTCTTCGTTAGATTCAAACAGCGACCAGTTTTCCGACAGGGCCGGTGCCCCCTCTAAAACCGCGATATGGCTCAGGATACGTTTTTCATCACTGCGCGGTTGCACCACGGTTTCTTCCTGCTGTGCCAGGTGCCACTTACCCTCGATATGTTTCAGCGTAAGTTGTTGTCTGGCGCTCACGCCTTTTTCATTACACCAGAATGCAATATCGTAGAGATAGCTGCCCACCTGGTCACGAACGCTTGCCAGACCGAACAGAGAACGATATTCACCCATTAAAAGTGAGAACAACTTGTCATTATTACTGCCGGGATTGACTATCAGTAGCGTGCAATTTTGAAATTTTGCCCATTTATTGATTTTTTCCAGCCAGGGCAGCAGTTTTTCAGCAGGGATATTTTGCAGGACGTTATTTGCACATTTAAGAATCACTAAATAGTGATCCGGATCAATAGTGCACTGAACGTCGCGGGACAAAAAGTATAGACTCTCGGCTTCCGATGTCATGGAAAATAATCGCACCGTCTGAGGGCCGCGATCGTTTTCCAGCGTGATAATTTTCTTCGGATCTTCGCCCATGCTAATGACAGCCACGCGGGAATCCTTATCCTGGGCAGCAATTGTCTGGTTTACCAGACTGATAGCATCTTCATTACGGTCCGTATTAATCCACCAGACTCCTCCGACTGGCATGTGGCTCAATTCGTCCCATAATGACTGGATGCCAATAGAAAATATGGAGTCCACGGTGTCCCTCTTTTCGTCTAATTTATCTGTATCTCAGTTTACTAGCGAAAGCGTAGAAATAAACCTAACATTGAAATTAAAGAACATCAGATTTAGCATGTAAATGAAATTTCATAGGGCAGGATGCCTCGCTACTTCTGAACTGGCGATTTTACGCAAAGGGATGGAAAAAGAATGGATAATAACGAACCCGGAACCCCAGTCGACTCGACCCTGGGTTACACATTCCAAAACGATTTTCTGGCGCTGACGCAGGCCTTTTCTTTACCTGAAATAGATTACACCGATATTTCCCAGCGGGAACAGTTGGCTGCGGCTATTAAACGCTGGCCGTTATTAGCTGAATTCGCCCATCAACAATAAGGGAGCCATTGATGGCCATACTCGGATTACAGGGTGTCCGTGGGGGTGTGGGTACCACATCTGTTACCGCGGCGCTGGCGTGGTCATTACAGCTTTTAGGTGAATCGGTGCTGGTTATTGACGCCTGCGCCGATAATTTGCTGCGTATGTCGTTTAAGGAAGGTGCGAATAAGTCCGAGATGTGAGATCATCGTGTTGTAACCTGAACCCAGAATGAGTAACCGGATGAGCCAGCAACTGACTTTTGCCGACAGTGAGTTTTCCAGTAAACGCCGCCAG
>NZ_JBMKHT010000085.1:0-7419 GCF_049238165.1 Enterobacter cloacae complex sp. IR5422
GCCAAAATCAGCCACGAAGAGACGATTTTGGGCTGAAAATTGGAAAATTGAGCCACAGGACGTCGATAAAGGACGGTTTGGGGCGTCATATCGGGAGCTGCGGACCACTTAATCGCAACTTCCTTAAGTAAAGTTGGTGATGCCAATCTAAAAGTCGTAGCCAGGGGAAATGTGGACGGAGTGAAGTTTTCTGACACCAACCAAGGTATAAGACCTTCACAGTTAGCTGATTTCAATAAACCGACGCTTATCAATGATGTTGTGCAGGCCAAGATAGACATGCGGCCGGATAAAAACCTTCCCAATGGGAATATGGGAACAGCTCATGCAGAGGTAGGTGTAATTCAGCAAGCTTATGAAAAAGGAATGACTAACGGCAAAGATATGTTTATGTCGGTAAGTGGGGAGAAAGTTTTCTCATATTGTCTAAGCGATATAAAAATTATGGCTGAAAGATCAGGGCTTAAGTCGTTAACATTATTTTACGAAACTACTGGTAGGACCTTATATTGGCAGTCAGGAACAAAGGGCTTCCGCGTAAAAGGAGCTAATGATGAATAGGTTGCTTCTTTCATGGTCGATATCACAAAAAGGTGGCACGAAGAAGCCTGATTGCTGGGAAGATATTGTTAACTTATTAGCCAAAGTTCATTTATTTAGTGGTTGTGTAACCGTCGACAGATTAGACTGCGAAGGTAATTTAATCTCAGAAATACAAGTAAGAATGGAAAAAGGTTTCTATCTGGTTACGTTTTTGAACGAAGATGATGAGGTTATGTCAATTACCGATTTAACACAACCAGATGAAAAAGTGTTAATTTTCGGAGATTACTGGCCAGCAATTCAGCTTACAAAAAATTATGGTCTTGTTGTCAGGGTCTTTAGGGAGTTCTTCGATACTGGCAATGTATCAAAGGAACTTCTTAATTAAAATATAAATCCAAGATTTCGGCGTCCGCAGTGATGCTGTAGTTGGCTTATATGATGGTGGCGCGATAGACCTTGTGTCACGGCAGGGCGGTAGCGTCTGTGGCCCCAAAAACGCTTAACAGCGCAAAAATCCTGGGTATAAAATACAACAGGGAAAAGCAGTTATAACTAACTGAAAGGAAAAGGAAAAGTGGTTGCGGTGGCTGAGTTCGCACCGGAAAGAGTTGTTGTTGAGAATAACAACCTTGCCAGCGTTCTGGCAGCTGCAAATGCTGTAAAATCGGGAACGACAGAAAAATGGCAGGCAGAGCAGCAGGCCGCGATTAAAGAAGCCGGCAGCGGAGGCACACCGGTATCCTGCCAGATGGCGATGGCGGCTATGGGAACAGTGTTGTACGGAGGCATTCTTCCTGAAGCAATAGTGATTTCTGGTGTAATCAGCGCCGGAGCTGTGTGTGGTGTTGATTATGTGATGAATGGTTCCGTTGATCCTAAAAACGTTATTGCTGCCTACTGGAGCGGTGCTTTAACCCGTTATACTAGATTTGAATCAACAGTTCTTATCAATGCTGGTAGCAGCGCCATCGTAAGCTACCTGGATGGAAAAAATCCATTCCTTTACGGAACTATCGGTGGTTTGGGTGGAGCAATTGGTTATGGAGTAGGTAATAAATTAATAGAACCGATATTGGGTGAGGTTGTTAACCCCATGTGGAAATCTTTACAGTGGGAGGATATTGGATATGGTATATCTCAGCCTTATCGATTGAGTCCAGTGCCTGGGATTGTTGGAGCTGCAGGCGGCGGCGTTGCAGGTGAAGTATTTAATGTGGTGGTAGACCCATCTACTCCTGCTAATAACAAGAATGGAGCAGCAAAATGAACGAAAAAAGATGGCTAATATCTTTTATTTTGATTTTGCTGACGCTGATCTTAACAATGGATATTATTGCTTTGCTAACTTATTTTTTTGCAAAGGCCTATCTCTATTTCATTCGTAGTATCCCTGTTGAGATAAGTCTTTTTGAGTTAGTGAGGATTCTTAAGGGCGCATCATTGGGTGGGGTTATTGTTGGTGTAGGTTGTTGGTATATTTCTTTTAAAAAATACTAGTTGTTGCTGAGAGTAAGTTTTTAAGCTGAAATGAGGAAAAACCTTTCGATAAAGAAATGGCAGTCTGTCTTAAATCTGGCGAGGGATAGTCGCGGTATCCAGTGCTTATAATCGGGTAAAATTACATATTAATGTTAGCGCGAATCTTCTGAAGAACTCTGTCCGAGAAATATAATTGGAATATTTTCGGTGGGCTAAGCGCGGCGAGTCGATTATGATCCTGTAAAAAGTATCCATATGAATGATAGAGATTATATAAAGGGGCAGGAAATGGTGTTAAGCAAGTAATACTATTTGAGGTAATGGAAAAACCATTAAGTCTTAAATAAATGAACAGGTAGATCTCATGAGTTTATTCGAAGAGTGTAAAGAGGCTCTTAGTGCTGATTTCACTATCATTGATAAAGAAGAAGAGCGAGTAAATACTATTCTGGAAGGGTATCCCTTTGTTAGCGGAAACATTTCTTGGTCTGAATTAAGCTTTAGAGACTTTGAAACCAGTGATGAGTTACTCTGTCAATCCAGGTTAAAAAATGAAGATGTTTATGTCATTGCAGACGATGCAAATATACCTTTATTCAGAACTAATTTGAGATTAGTGCTTGAAAATATTTATGATGTCGCGGCGTTGTCACCAAAAATGTTCATTTTTAATGAAAGTATGATTTTGCAGCCACTATTTCCAACCGATGCATTTCGGCTCGGGACAAGATAGCGTTGTGGCACCGTAAACCAATTACCAGTAATAGCAGGTGCTACAGTAGGTGGCTATCTATCTGAGAGAGCAGGAAAAGAAGGCGAAGATTTTGCCAGGGGAAAACTGAAATGAAAAAATACAAATTATAGGACTTGGTTGTTGTTGATAATCGGTTTTTGGGTGATAAGGATATCACAACCTTCACTGCCAAATACGCAAGTGAGAAGGCTGAGGCCGAGATATATCAGCTTCTGTCTTAACTGAAAAATCTGGACGCAGATGAGCAAAAACAATCGTTTAGTGGATGTTGGTTAGTATAAAATCGCGCCCTAAGCAGGATTGAAGAAAGTTTTTTACAGTGTTTGCTGAGCCATTTCTCTCCAAACTTAACGGCTCTAACAGTCCCGACCTCATATCCTGGCCCTTCAAAAAGGACTAATCAAATGATTTATCTGCTGTTAGGAATTGCGCTGTTCGCATTTTTCATCGGAACTGTCGTGTTTGTCCGTTTTAGTAAAGTGACGGGAAGAAGCGTTCAGTCACCTCTTACCACGATGTTTTTCTTTGACGCGCTCTTTTTTGGTCTGGGTAGTAAGCGAGACATGAACATTGCAGCATGTTCATTTATCGTCTTTTTAGTCAGTGTCTGGGGATTAACTTATTTAAAATTAAGCACTCATTTTTGGGGAAGTCGCGAAATTTATTTTGGTTTTGCGATCGCCGGAATTTTATTTCTGATTATGCATTGCCGCTATTGTGCAAAAAATGTCGTTATCAAAAATGATGGCCTGGCTCCCATGAGAGAGTTGATTAATCTCCGGCGGTCCGGCCTCATCAGTCCTTTTTTATGGTTAAGCAGGGCCGGGTATCTGGGGTTCTTTATTGGCATGCTTCACTGAAGCGAGATGCGAAAAAACAGCCTCCGTGCCCATTGAGACTACCCCAGCCTCTCCACCCGCGTCTCCCCCTCCGTCATCGACAGCTGATACAGCGAAAACGATCGCTGCTTCTCAATCAACGTCGCCAGCTCCGGCGAGTGGCTGGTGAGCCAGATCTGCGAGTAGCGGCTGGCCTCGGCGATTAAGCTCGCCAGGGCGGGCAGCATCTGCGGGTGCAAGCTGTTTTCCGGTTCGTTCAATGCGATAAACGCCGGTGGGCGCGGGCTGAGCAGCGCTACCGCAAGGCACAGAAAGCGCAGGGTGCCGTCGGAGAACTCCGCCGGTTCCAGCGGTCTGTTCAGCCCCTCGCGCTGCATCATCATGCGAAAACGTCCGCCGGTGTTGTCGCTGTAAAACACGCAGCCGGGGAAGGCCTGGTCAAGGATGCGCATCAGCAGCAGCTCGTCACCAATCTCGACGATGGTCTGAAACGCGGCCGCCAGGTTGGCGCCGTCGCTGGCCAGCACCGGGGAGCGGAAACCGACCTGCGGGGCGCGCATCGCCGAGCCGATTGATACAGAAAAATCATGATAAAAGCGCCAGTTACGCAGGGACTCGCGCATCTGCGACACTTCCGGGTAAAGGTGCGGTTCGCCGAGCTGTCCGAATACCGATTCGTTCTCGTACAGCGTGCCGCTGTGGGTCACCTTCTCGTGATGCACGTTGTTCAGAAACACCGCCTGGTTCCTGCGCTTCATCAGCTGTGACGAAGGTCGACGGTGCTGGCCGCTCAGCCAGAGAGATTCTTCTTTGATCACCGGATCGAGCTGAAACTGCGACGGGTAGGGCAGCTTCTCCACAAACCCGACCTGCAGCTCGTATTCGTAGGTCTCTGTTTCCACCGCGAGGTTCATCCGCCGCAGCTGGTCGCTGCGGGTTTTGCCTGCCCAGAACACCTTCAGAATGCCGCCCTCGTTCGCCAGCGCCTGGGAAAACTGCCCCTGGGCGGCGCTGTGCATCAGGTGTATCGCCTTGTAGATATTGGATTTTCCGGTGCCGTTCGGCCCGAAGACGATGTTGAGCTGCTCCAGCTCCAGCGACATCTCGCGGATGGATCGGTAGTTTTGAATGTGCAGGGTGTGGATCACAAGCAGGCCCCTTTAGCAGAATAAGCCTGTATATAATCACAGCCTTTGAGATGAAATGCAAAAAAGAGACGACAGTGAGGATGTCGTCTAAACGGGGTACTGCTTTGGGCCTCTGTGGGTCAATGGGGCCTTCGCATTTTTTTCATCACTTGACTGCCAGACGCAGACCCAAATCATCAGGATAGGGATCAAAGTAGTTTTGCGTCATCAGATACCGGTCGGGGTATTCGGCCAGGTAGTGCTTCAGCAGCGTGATCGGGGCGAGGATAGGCAACTGTCCGTTGCGATAATGCAGGATCACGTCGCGCAGCTCGCCGCGCTGGCGGGTGTTCAGCTGGTTACGAAAATACCCCTGGATATGCATCAGCACGTTGGTGTGATTCTTACGCGAAGCGGGTTTTTTCAGGATGGTCATCAGCTTTTCCCGGTACGCCACAAAGAAGGCGTCCAGGTCTTCCCACTCGTGCAGCGAGGCAACGAACGGGCCGATTTCACGGTAACCCGCCTGATGGTGCGCCAGCAGCTGGAGCTTATAGCGGCTGTGGAAGTCCAGCAGCGCGCGGCGCGTGAGGCCATTTTTACGCAGCGCGTTCAGTTCGTGCAGGGCAAAAACACGTTCGACAAAGTTTTCACGCAGCACCGGATCGTGCAGGCGTCCGTCCTCTTCAACGGGCAGCCACGGCCAGGTTTCAAGGAGGGCGGCGGTGAACAGCCCGACCCCCTCCTTGCGGCCCCGGTTGCCGTTTTCATCATACAGGCGCACGCGCTCCATGCCGCAGCTTGGAGATTTAGCACAGACGATAAACCCGGCGAGATCGCCGATTTTCGGCAAAAAATCTGCCGTAAAGTCCGCCATTTTCTGCGTAACGTCTTCGTGAGGCGCGTGGCTGAAGCGCATCTGCGTTTCACCGCTGGTGGTCATAATCAAACGCAGCGCAGGGCGAGGCGTCGGCAGGCCGATGGCCATTTCCGGACACACGGGCCTGAAGTTCACCCACTGGGCCAGCTCATCCATGACGAAGCTCATACGCTTGTGTCCGCCGTCAAAGCGAACGGCGGATCCGGTCAAACATCCGCTAATACCGAGCACAGGTTTCGTTGTCATGGTGTGGTCCTCCCGTTCATATAATTAAAACTTACACAACATGACTAATTTGTCCAAGTATTCGCGGAACTATTTTTTTAATTCCTTTAAAATCAATACGTCTTAGCTGCCCTTGTAAGTCGAGTAACCGTACTGGCTCAGCAGAAGCGGGATGTGCAGCTTCTCGTTGGTGCGGGTCACGGTAAACAGCACCGGGATCTCCGGGAAGAAGGAGTCCAGCTTTTTGCCGTGGAAGTACTCTGCGGTTTTGAAGGTCACTTTATACACGCCAGGCTGCATGTCCTGATCCTGCGGATAAAGCGATTTGATGCGTCCGTCATGGTCGGTTTTACCGCTGGCAATCGGGGTCCATTTGTCCTGCTGCTGCTTCTCCAGCGTAACGCTCACGTCTGATGGCGGCATCCCGGTTTGCTGGTCGAGAATGTGGACGCTCAGCGTACCGGCAGGGGCGCTAAAGGCGGCGGGGGCAAAGGCCATTGAGGCCAGGATCAGCAGAGGGGCAGTTTTTTTCATGGTGTTTTCCTGTGGAGTTATTCGTCACAGGAAAACGTTAGCATTTGCGGCGCGGGAAAATATTCAACTTTTCGTGAAGATTCCCGCAGAAGAAAATGATCAGAGGATAATCACTTCAAGCGATACCTGCTGCTGCCACTGCTCCACCTGCTTTTTCCGCCCGGCGGTGAGTTTACCGCTGGTGACCAGCAGCCATTTTCGCTCCGGGAAAATGTCCGGAGCCAGGGCGTCTGGCGGAACTGGCAGAATGTCAATGCGGTGGCCCTGCCCGGTGCGCGTTAGGGCTTCGAGCCAGATCTCACACGGGTCGTTCAGGTGCCAGCCGCTAAGCAGAATGTTATCGCCAGGCGCTTTTTTATCGCCTTCGAGGCAAAACGAGGTATAGGCGATGATGATGCCGTCGAGGATCGCGCGCAGGGTCATGGCGGCGGCCACGTTAGCCGAGACCTGGCGGCGCAGCGGGCGCAGCACGTTCGCGACCAGCTCCGGCCTTGGGTATTCGCGCCCGGCGTCGTAAATCATCTGGCGCAGGGACTCGACTTTGCCGTCCTGCAGGCGTTGCAGCATGTTCTGCTGCAGGGTTTGCCAGTTGTTGGTTCGGCCCGGCGTCGGGCGTTCCAGCAGCGGTTTGACCTGGCCGATCGGGACGCCTTTTTTTACCCAGTCGAGGATTTTGAGCGCCTGCTGGACGTCCTCATCGCTGTACTGGCGATGGCCGCCTTCCGTGCGCTGTGGCTTGAGTAAACCGTAGCGACGCTGCCACGCCCGCAGGGTGGTGGCGGTGATGCCGCTGAGTCTGGCGAATTCGCCGATGGAGTAAGCCATGTCCGTGTCCAGAGTGGAGGAATACTCTCAATATACTACGAATTTTCCCGAACGGGATGAAGCGCCGAAACGGTGCACTACACTTAAGGAAGTTGCGATTAAGTGGTCCGCAGCTCCCGATATGACGCCCCAAACCGTCCTTTATCGACGTCCTGTGGCTCAATTTTCCAATTTTCAGCCCAAAATCGTCTCTTCGTGGCTGATTTTGGC
>NZ_JBMKHT010000086.1:0-7339 GCF_049238165.1 Enterobacter cloacae complex sp. IR5422
CAGGGCCAAAATCAGCCACGAAGAGACGATTTTGGGCTGAAAATTGGAAAATTGAGCCACAGGACGTCGATAAAGGACGGTTTGGGGCGTCATATCGGGAGCTGCGGACCACTTAATCGCAACTTCCCTAAGATTTTTCCTAATTCGACGCAAACTCTACTCGTCAGTTTTGACACATACAATCCAGCCATCCTCAAATTTAAAAAAAATGTGATCTACGTCACACAATTTAAGTGAATATGACCCATAAATCCATCAGTATGACTTGTAATTTGTTCAAATATTAACCAATCAACACTGTTTTGTATTCTTAATTGACGAATACTCATGCAGAAGGGGGATCAGAACTGGCATGCAACGTGCTTTTCCTCGGGTGGGCGTCGCGCGGAAACATTTACATCATTCACCCCTCCGGGAAACATTTTTCTTACTGTGAAAAAACATAGAGTTATGCAGGCTGCCCAAAAAAGATGTTTCAGAGCGTGATCATTCGAAATGATTTTGTAACGCATCAAAACGATTCAACAGTCAAGGCATAAAATTGTGTGATTTACGTTAAGTTGTTAATTTTTTTCATTTAGGCGCATTTTTCAGTTATTCTTCTTATAAGAATAATTAATGAATAATTATGATAAGCTTCACACTAATGTCGTAATCAGCCCTTGCAGAACCCGGAAAATCGCGGTAAAGGTGATCAAACGCTGTCAGTCAGACACCCAAGGAGTGCGCCATGAGTTACTCCCATCTACTTGTTTCTGTTGCCGTTTCCCCAGAAAGCCATCAACTCGTCGCCCGGGCAGTTTCCATTGCCAGACCCCACAATGCCCGCATCAGCCTCATCACGCTTGCGGCCGAACCCGAGATGTATAATCAGCTGGCTGCCCCCATGCTGGAGGATATTCGTGAGGTACTTCAGGAGGAAACGCAGCAATTTCTGCGCGAGCTGGTCGAAAAGGCACACTATCCTGTCTATGAAACCGTAATTGCGACAGGAGAACTTAATGCCCATATTCTCGACATGTGTCGTAAACAGAATATTGATTTAGTGATATGCGGGAATCATAACCACAGCTTTTTATCGCGCGCGGCCTGCGCGGCGAAATCCATTGTCGCATCAAGTCAGGTTGACGTGTTATTAGTGCCGCTTGGGGGGCGTTAACCCCCCAGGGAAATATCAGGCAAGTTTAGGGAAAGTTGCGATCTTTTTTTGTAAATCGCCTTCATGGCTTTGTGGGGCGATATCGCGGAGATCCTGAATAAAACGCGCCTGCCAGTGGTTAATATCGTTCTTCCGGATCGTCTCCATCATTTCAGCATGGCGGGAAATACGTTCCGTGAGCGGCATGGTCAGCGCGCGGTTCAGGGCATTCGCCACGTCATCGCGATCGTAAGGGTTCACAATCAGCGCCGAGGTAAGCTCATTTGCGGCCCCGGCAAACTGGGATAGCACCAGAACACCCGGATCGGCGGGGTCCTGCGCTGCCACATACTCTTTCGCGACCAGGTTCATCCCGTCGCGCAGCGGCGTCACCAGGCCAACGTCCGCATAGCGGAAGACCTTCATCAGGATCTTGCGGTCGAAGTGCTGATTCAGATAAAACAGCGGCGTCCAGCCCAGCTGCCCGTAGCGGCCATTAATGCGCCCGGCTTCTGTCTCCAGCTGATGGCGAATGTCCTGATAGGCCTGAACCTCACCGCGCGACGTCGGCGCTATCTGGGTATAGCGGATTTTACCGTGATGCTCCGGATATTTATCCAGCAGCGTTTCATATGCCAGGAAGCGTTCCGGCAGCCCTTTAGAATAATCAAGACGCTCGACCGAGAAGATATTTTTCACGTGCTTGAGTTCATTCTTAAGCTGCGCCAGCTTCGGCGGCAGCGGGCCGGAGGCCTGCTCCGCGATTTCGTCAGGTTCAATCCCTATTGGATACACTTCGGTGTGGAACGTTTTTCCCCACGCCGTATGGGTTTTCCCGCCTTTGGTCACCAGACGCGCTTTCCCTGACACGGAGTCCAGGAATGCCAGGCGGTCATTTTCCGTCTGGAAGCCCAGCAAATCGTAGTCACACAGCGCCTCCAGCAGCTCTTCATGCGGCGGCAGCGCGGTAAAAATTTCCGGCGTCGGGAACGGGATGTGCAGGAAGAAGCCAATCCGGTTATTCACTCCCCTCTTTCGCAGCTCTCTGGCGAACGGCAGCAGGTGATAATCGTGGATCCATAAAATATCGTCTTCTTCTATTAAAGGCAGCAGTTTATCCGCCAGCAGCGCATTCACGCGCGCGTAGCCTTCGAAGGATTCACGCTGGAATTTGACCAGGTCAAGGCGATAGTGAAACGCCGGCCACAGGACGGCATTCGAGAACTGCGAGTAATACTCGTCGTAATCTTTCTCTTTTAATGCAAACGATGCCCACGTGATGTTCCCGCGCGTCACTTTTTTGAGCGGTTTCTCTTCTTCACTGATTTCTCCGCTCCAGCCAAACCACAGCCCGCCAGCGGCTTTCAAGGCACCTAATACCCCTACCGCCAGGCCACCCGCACTGGCTTTTTTATCATCAGGCGGTGCGATTCGGTTAGAGACGACGACTAAGCGACCCATAATGGTTTCCCCCTTTGTTTTGCGCTATTTGTTGTTGTTGCTGGTTAGCGATATCAGATACCCACTGCCAGACGCTGGCGACATCCGCCAGCCGCCATTCGGCGACAGTGTCACCAGGCCCTACCTTAACGGCGATCCCTCCGGCCTGATTAACCACACGGAACCCGGCCTCGTCGGTCAGGTCATCCCCTAAGAAAACAGGCGTCCGGCCCTTAAAAGGTGCCTCCGCCATAAATGCGGCGATGGCAGCGCCTTTATTAATCCCCTTCGGCTTTAACTCCACCACGCATTTGCCCGGCTGCAGCGCCAGCTGTGGATGCGCATCCGCAACCGTCTGAGCAAGCGCGAGCACGGCATCTTCGTGCTGCGGTGCCTGGCGATAATGCAGGGCAAAGGCCATGCCTTTGGCTTCCAGCTCGGTGCCAGGCAGGTCGGCCAGCGCAGCAGAGAGCCGCTTCTGGAGCGTTTGCGTCAGTGCGTCGGGGAGTGAAACGATATGCGTTTGATCATGGATGTCGCGGCGCTCCGCTCCGTGTACACCGGCCAGCGGAAAGTGGTATGGACTGGCGAGCAGATCCAGCTCGGCCATTGAGCGCCCTGATATCAATGCCAGTGCTCCCTCATTCATGAGCGAGAGCTGATGCAAATCCTGTAACACCGCCTCCGGAATAGACACCTGATCGGGGTGCGGTTTTATCCCGGCGAGCGTGCCGTCGAGATCAAAAAAGAAAGCATAATGTCCGGGCAGTACAGGCGGTGCGGTTAACAAGTCAGCCACCCTTTTCCTCCTTACGGTTGACGAGAGGTAAACGCCTTTACCTCTTTCATAGCCATGTAAGTATAGACAGTGTGACGTCGCTCGCCATTTGACAACCGCCCCGCCAGTTTTACTGGCGGGGCGGTGAAGGGGTCAACTATGGTTATAAGTTGAGCAATAAAAGAGGTGCAAAACGGTTACACGGTACGCTTCGCTTTTTGCTTGTAACGGTCGAAAATCACCGCTGCCAGCAGGATCAGACCACGCACCACGTACTGCGAGAACGGCGAAATATTCAGCAGGTTCATGGCGTTCTCTACCGTGCCCAAAATCAGGATACCGGCCACCACATATGAGATTTTTCCGATGCCGCCCTTGAGGGAAACGCCCCCTAACACGCAGGCCGAAATAACGATCAGCTCATAACCAATAGAGGTCATTGGCTGGCCGCTGGTCATACGCGACGCCAGAATAATCCCCGCCGCGGCAGAAACGAGCCCCGAGAGCACAAAGATAATAATCTTGGTGCGCACCACCGGCACCCCGGCCAGACGGGCGGCCTCTTCGTTACCGCCAATCGCCAGCGTATTACGGCCAAAGGTGGTCCGGTTAAGCAGGAAGCCGAACAGGATCAGGCAGGCCACGGTCAGCCAGATAGGCGCAGGCAGACCCAGCCAGTTGGCGTAACCCAGCGTAAAGAAACGCTCGTCTTCAATCCCCACCGCTTTACCGTCGGAGATGATATAGGCCAGCCCGCGGACAATTTGCATTGTCGCAAGCGTCGTGATCAGGGCGTTAATCTTCAGGCGCGCGATAACAAAACCGTTCACCAGGCCGCTGATGACGCCGAGTAACAGACCGGCAAAAACGCCAATCCACAGGCTCTCCGTCATGTTGATCACCACGGCCGTCGTAACGCCTGCACAGGCAATCACCGACGCCACCGACAGGTCAAAATCGCCGGAGGCCAGACAGAACAGCATCCCGCAGGCCACCATCCCGGACATGGAGATGGCGAGACCCAGCCCCTTCATATTAATGAAGGTGGCAAAGTTGGGGACAAAGATCGCGCAGGCGACGAACAGTGCGGCAAACACCACCAGCATGCCGTACTGATCCCAGATACGCCCAACGCTCAACGCCGACTTCGACTTCGGCACTCCGGATGTAGTAACAGAGGACATCATTAACTCCTTACTCAGGCGACGGCCTGGCTAACTTTAGGCATGGCGAGGTTCAACGCCTGTTGTTCATTCGCCTGTTCATGAAGTAATTCGCCGGCAATTTCGCCTTCACGCATCACCACAATGCGGTCGGCCACGCCCAGCACCTCCGGCAGATCGCTGGAGGCGAAGAGCACCGCCACGCCGCGTTTTGCCAGCTCATAGATCACGTTATAAATCTCGTGTTTTGCCCCCACGTCGATACCGCGCGTCGGCTCATCCAGCAAGATGACCTTCATGTCCTCCGACAGCCAGCGGCCCAGAATGGCCTTCTGCTGGTTTCCGCCTGACAGATTCATGATCAGCTGTTCCGGACCCGGCGTTTT
Source organism: Enterobacter cloacae complex sp. IR5422 (assembly GCF_049238165.1). NCBI lineage: Bacteria > Pseudomonadati > Pseudomonadota > Gammaproteobacteria > Enterobacterales > Enterobacteriaceae > Enterobacter > Enterobacter cloacae complex sp. IR5422. The sequence goes on from NZ_JBMKHT010000086.1 coordinate 4,906, forward strand.
GATATTCAGTGAACGAATATGGTGGTCGGCATTGCTCGACTCCCAGCTATCGTTTATCAGGCAACCTGCGCGAATAAACTTACGGCGGGCGGAAATATTGATGTTGTCGCGTACCGAGTGCACCGGAATAATACCCTCTGCTTTCCGGTCTTCCGGACAGAGCATCATCCCTGCCCCGATTGCGTGAGCCGGTTTCTGAATGTCTACCCGCTCGCCGTCAATGGAGACCTGCCCATCGGTAATACGGGTACCGCCGAACAGCCCTTTCATCAATTCGCTACGCCCCGCGCCTACCAGACCAAACAGGCCGACGATTTCACCGCTGCGTACGGATAACGAAATCGGCGTTCTGACGCCCGGCGCTTTTACGCTATCGAGGCGCAGACGCTCAGGGCCGTACTGGCGAGGCTGCCAGTGATAGATATCACCCAGATCGCGTCCGACCATCGCCTGAACAAGCTGGTCATGGTTCACCTGCGCCATGTCGGTAAAGGTGCGCACATAGCGTCCATCTTTAAACACGGTGATGGCATCGCTGAGAGCAAATATCTCTTCCATGCGGTGCGAAACGTACAAAATCGTCCGGCCTTCCTGACGCAATTCGCGGATCACGCGGAACAGATTTTCGATTTCACGCTTAGAGAGCGAACTGGTGGGTTCATCGAAGGCAATTATTCTGGCGTTACGCGCCAGCGCCTTGGCAATTTCAACCATCTGCCACTGGCCGATGGAGAGATATTTCAGCGGCGTCTGGGGATCGACGTCCAGCCCCAGGTGTTTTAGCTGCAGCCCCGCTTCATAATTAAGTAGCGAACGATTCACCACGCCGCCTTTGTGCGGGAGCTGTCCTAAATAGATGTTTTCCGCCACGGTCATCTCAGGGATGAGGTGCAGCTCCTGATAGATAATGGCCACCCCGGCATTGAGCGCCGCCGTGGTATCGGCAAAAGAGACCTCTTCGCCGCGGATCGCCAGCGTGCCGGTTGTTGGCGAGTAGTTGCCGCTGAGGATTTTCAACAGCGTGGATTTTCCCGCACCGTTTTCCCCCATCAGGGCGTGAACCTGGCCGGCATAGCAGTCGAAGCTGATATCGGTCAGCGCGTTCACACCGGGGAAGGTTTTCCCGATGCCGCGAAAAGAGAGATACGGATCAGACTGTCGCATAACGTCTCCGTGATTCCTGTAGTGTGTACGTCAGGCCCCTCATGCAGGATGAGGGGCACAATCACCGCGTATTACTTCCCGCCCAGTCCTTTTTTCGCCAGCTCCTCTTTGAAGTTGTCGCGGGTGATGAGCACCACGTCGGTCACTTCGGTAAATTTCGGCGGTTCAGCCCCTTTGGTGACCCAGTTGTAAAGCATCTCGCTGGATTTATAGCCGTGAACGTCCGGGCTTGGCAGCAGTGAGCCGTAGAAGCCGGTGGCCTGCGCTTTGGACAGCTCGCTGACGGCGTCAACGCCGTTGATGCCAATCCCGATCACGTCAGGTGCCTTGAAGCCCTGACCTTCCGTCGCGCGCACGCCGCCCAGCACGGTGTTGTCGTTCATGCCGACCACCAGCCAGTGTTTGACCTCCGGATGCTGAACCAGCATGGAGTTGGCGGCGTCGAAAGCGCCCGGGATATCGTTAGATTTGGTGGGGACTTTGTAGATTTGTTTTTCCGGGAAACCGGCCGCCTTCAGCGCGTCCATTGACCCGGTTGTACGACGACGCGCCGTGTCCAGCTCATCCGCTGTAATAGCCATCACTGCGGTCTCTTTGACGTCCCAGCCGCGTTTTTGCATCTCTTTATAGAGTTCCTGGCCCTGACGTTCGCCGATTTTTGTCGCGGCCATCATGACCAGCGGGACGCTGTCCATCGGCTTGCCTTTGGCGTTCACGAACTGATCGTCAACGGCAATGACCTTCATGTCGTAACCGCGGGCTTTTGCCGCGATGGCCGAGCCCAGCTTTGGATCCGGCGTACAGATAACGAAACCTTTCGCACCGCTGGCCGCCAGGCTGTCGATGGCGTTCAGGGTTTTCTCACCGTCAGGCACGGCGATTTTAATCACTTCAAAACCTAAATCTTTCCCGGCCTTATCGGCGAATTTCCACTCCGTCTGGAACCAGGGCTCTTCGGGCTGTTTTACCAAAAAACCGAGTTTTAAATTCTCAGCAATAGCGGATTGTGACATAACGGCAGCCAGACCGATGGCCGCCAACGCTTTAGTAAATTTGTGCATGGTAAACTCCAGCTTTAGCTTTCTTTTCTGTAGGGAATATGTGCGTGCTTCTTATTTAATCGGACTTAAAACAAGGCATTAGGGAAGGTGCGAATAAGTCCGAGATGTGAGATCATCGTGTTGTAACCTGAACCCAGAATGAGTAACCGGATGAGCCAGCAACTGACTTTTGCCGACAGTGAGTTTTCCAGTAAACGCCGCCAGACCCG
>NZ_JBMKHT010000087.1:0-7014 GCF_049238165.1 Enterobacter cloacae complex sp. IR5422
CAGGGCCAAAATCAGCCACGAAGAGACGATTTTGGGCTGAAAATTGGAAAATTGAGCCACAGGACGTCGATAAAGGACGGTTTGGGGCGTCATATCGGGAGCTGCGGACCACTTAATCGCAACTTCCCAAAGTCATTATAATTTGACATTAGAATGGAACCTCAAAATTTATACCATTAGGATGAAGATTAACATTGAAGAACGGATCATACTGATAATACTGGGGATGCTTTTCGTATAAGCGTTTTTTTTCTTTACTAAGCCTTAAAGCTTTTTGAGGATCAATATGGTCAACACCACGACTGACCGATTCGTGGTGTAATAACTCAACAGCATTGCAGACAACATTGTAATAGCCTGCTTCATAATTCCGGAAGCACAATTCAATATCGTTGTAAGCAATAGGGAAAGATTCATCAAATTGTCCGACTTCCAAAAACTTCCTTTTTTCCATCATCAAACATGCACCAGTAACCGCTAACCAATTATAATCAAGGATGTTACGCATGAAATAACCTGGATTACTCCTGTTATTATTTAAAAATGCATGACCAGGACCATCAGCCAGATTGACAACACCGGCATGTTGAACCGCAAGTGTATTAGGATAAAGTAGTTTTGCTCCTACTGCTCCCACGTGAGGGAGTTGAGCAAAACCGATCATTCTTTCAAGCCAATCAGGTTTAATGACTTCAGTATCATCATTTAAAAATAACAGCACATCCCCTCTGGATTGTTGTACTCCAATATTATTTAGCTCAGAGAAGTTAAAGGGATAATCATGCCGAATAACGTTGACATTTTCCTGCGAGCTAATCTCATTTAAATACGAAAGAGATTCTTCATCAATTGTTCCATTATCAACTACGATTAATTCATAATTCTTGTATTGCGTAATCGACTGAATCGAATCAATGCAACGTTTTAAGACGCGTTGATTGTCACGCGTGGGAATAATAATACTTACTAATGGGCTATTTTCAGGAATATAGTTAATACGGAAATATCCAGGGAACCCCTCAACAGCTTCCACCTCACCTTTTCTGCCTCGGCGATCAAGTGCATCTTTACGCGTCTGTTGAGATGCAGTAAGCACGTAATCTTTAGCAGCAATATCAGCTGCAATTGATTGTGGAATAATACGCCAATGGTAAAGTACTTTCGGAATATGATAAATTTTCGACGTATACTCTGATACACGAAGAACAAAATCCCAATCCTGACATCCATCAAATTCTGAACGGAGTAGACCTACCTGCGATAACAATATTTTTTTTACACATGATGCATGACATGTGTACATCGTACTCATCATGGTATCTGGCGACCAGTCGGGTTTAAAATGCGGTTGCACATACAGGCCATCTTCTGAAATTTTATCCTCATCGCTATAAATAAAATCTGGATCAGATTTATTTATGCTTAATACCATTTCATAGAGACAATCTGGTGTCAGAGTATCGTCGTGGTCTGCAAAAACAATATACTCACCATGTGAATTTTCGATGCCAATGTTCGTTGCGCCGGAGATTCTATGATTCGTCTCCAAATTTATAACTTTTATTTTATCATCTTCAATATTATTGAGCGTTGATATCAGTAATCCATCAGTACTACAATCATTGACCAATACTAATTCCCACTTGCCATACCACTGATTCTTAATAGAATCAATAAGTTCATCTAACAACCCAATTGGCGTGTTGTATACAGGAACGACGATAGAGAATAGAGGCTTTACATGAAGATCATTAATTATTTGAGCCAATTTTTCTGGTTTTGCTGGTGGAATATAGCAATAACCTTTAGCTTCAGTCTTGAGCTCATAACCATGTTTAGAACTAAAAGTGATGCCACCTTTGATCTGATTTCCTGAAAGCGGAGAAACAGCAATTGGCAGAATATTTTTTTGCCTTCTTAATGCATTAACTAAGCCTCTAATACCATGTGTTTTGAGAACTTTAGTACCTTTGATAATACTCTTTTTAAGACCGTGCTGAATTATTATACCCTTCAGAATAGGTAGCGAAACTAGCATTTTGTGTTTAATCCTGCCAAAGTAACGTAGAGGTTTAGTTACAGTCCAACTGGTTGAATTCTCTATTGCATTAATTCGTGCCTGGGCCGACAGCATATTACTTTGGGTAATATCCAAAAGATTTTTGGTATCATTCAACAATTGCAAATTATTATTGATAGTGGTTTCGCTATCTTCCAGTAGTTCTTTTTTATGTTTTAACAATTCTTCTTTTTGCATCAACAGATCTTTTCGATCTTCTAATAACTTGAGATTCTCATAAAATGAAACCGATATATCATCCTTGTCAAACAGAACAATTTCAATCTCAACGATAAAAAAGGATGATCGTGGCAAATTAAGTACATTTATTCGTGGGTCATCTGAAGAAGAAAAATAAGCATTTTTGTCTTGAAGTAGTTCCAAACTTAAAATGTCAACTAATGTAGCCTGTGATTCTTGGTTATAAAAATCCCACACAAGATCTTCATTGCTATCTTTAATAGTGAAAGAAACAATATCAAACCAGCAACTTTTATCTACAGGATCAAATCTTAATTGAGATATTTTTGAGTCTTTATTTAACGCGTTCAAAGGCCATTTGATAATATTATTTCCTGGCCTCAACTCGACTTGGAATGTATCTTCTTGATTAAGGTCACTATCATCAAAAGCATAGTATAGAGTTGAATACGTCTTTAATACAGCTTCTAACGGACTCAATAGTCGCTCTTGGCCCCAATACTTTAAAATATTAACATCTCTTCCAGTTACTAAATTCTGGTATTGTGCTTCCTGTATGGTATATCTATCTAACTGCTCATCAGTAATATTCAAGCCGATATTATTGAGACAAGTGGTAATGAATTCTCTACGGTTAATATATATGTTACTGGTTAGTGGCAGTATTTTTGTTTGATTAATTACCAATAAAAGGCCGCGGAAGAGTAGGTAACCTAATTCGACGCCTTCTTTTTTTTTCCACTCCACGTCGAATAAAATGGGAGTATCTGACCTAAGAATTATATTCTGCGGTATAGCATCAAGAAAGTGCCCGGGTAACTGCATTGCTGCATCTAAATTCAAATCTCTATTTTCATAAAATTCGCCTTCCTGATTAGCGAAAATTACCAGATAAGAAATCCATTCCTTTAATAGACTGACGACTTCAGATATCTGCCATCCTGGACGAGTCAAAACGTTAAAAAACTTTTGACTTAAACATATTCCCGAATAATAGCTATCATAATTATGTCTGAATTGTACATACTCAGCAAAATCTGTATCAGCAGTTTGAGTTCCAAAGAAGTTATAGTTGACAGTTATTTCTTTATTTGCATCACATTCAAAAATGGTTTCTTTAGAGTACTCTTTTTTCCTTTGAGTACTATAATGCCAAGCTAAAATTGATTCGTCGCAAACGTTTATCTGTGAAGACGAACAGGCGAGAATAAATGAATTGGAAAGATCAATGCCTAATCCATTTCTAAATACTTCAGGAAATGTGTTTTGAAGTGAAAAATTTAAAATCTCTGGAAGCTGAGGATCGCTTGAGATACTTTGGGCAGCAAGTGCAGCTGCATCAAAATTTTCAGCAGAAGCGCCTGATGATGTGATTATTGATGATGGCAATTTATAATCAGGGAAAGGTAAAAAAACATCTACTCCTTTAAAGCCTGCAGAGTGCAATAATTTTTCAATCTCACTATAGCCATAGGTTTTCGGTTCTCCCTTCGTATAACGGCCTTCAATCCCATACATTGGTTTATTGAGATGGTCTTCTGGGGCACCCGCAAAATACTTCAAGCCAAGTTTATTTTCGATTGCAATGATTAATACCCCTTCTGGTTTAAGGAGTCTTTTAATTTGGCTAAGCAGGTCATAATCGGGACGTTCACCCTCACCAAACATTGTGGCATATTCAAGCACCCCAATAAGGGTGATAGCATCAAATTTATGGTCCGCATCAAAACAATCGAATCGCTCTACCAATACTTGTACATTATCAAGGTCTCTGGTTCTACTGGCAGCTATAGATGCGCGACGTTGGCTACCCTCAAGAGCCAGGATGTTTCCACCATTCTCGCCTAAAAATCGAGTGATAGCGCCACATCCCGCACCAATTTCAAGCACATCCCCCTTCAAGAGATGTGAAAAGGGGCGTAACACATTTCCTCGCTGCGAACTAAGGTGGTAGAGTGTTTGCCAATTGATGCATTTGTTACGTAATTCAGAAGAAAAAATTGAGATGTCGCTGGCGTCACGGACTATTTCTGCCAATCTTTCTTCAGCAGAGTCACCGTCATTATAACCTATATCTTCATACCCGGAACGTATCCATATATTTGATTTTTTATTAAATGTGTATCCAAGACTGTCCAGTTTGTACATATACTCACCTGCACTTTGTTTATCACTTGTCATTTAAATTTTTCTTACTTTATAGTGATATTAGCATTAAGATTTGCCAATCCAATAAACTGTTCTCTATTGATAACATTCAAATGAATAGAATCATAGCGACGGTCATGTGGAATAATAGTTCCGGAAGAATCGCAACTTGCAATACCAATAGAGATGAAGTAATCACCACTGCCAAGAATTACAGGCATACGTATATCGAATTCAAGATAGTCGTTTTTATCATAGTACTCTTTCAACTCAATGAATTGATACTCATTATTGGTATTGTATATTGTTACCCCTTCTTTTGTTTTTACTGCAAAACCAATTATAGGACGAAAAATTTTCTCATTAAATTTTACGCGGAAGCAAAAAGTAACATCTTTATTCGCTTCAATGATAGATGGATATTTTTCTTTACCCTGCAATAAAATAAAATCGCTAATTTCTGCTGCTCGATCACCCCATCTGTACTCAGAAGGATTAAAGTTTTCGCGTGTTTCAAAACATTGTTCTTCAGGACCCCAATCAAAATAATCAACGTTATCTGATGTTAAGTCTGGGGTATCATCTATGGTATCTTCTAATCTTTTCTTTTTAGTTTCACTCTTGCCGAACAATAAATCCAGATACCGGTTAACGACAACCCGAGGCGAATCTTGCAAAATCAACATTCCATCATTAATCAAGATAGCGGAATCGCAATGTGTTACTATTTGCTCAGTCGCATGAGAAACAAAAAGGATGGAGGTACCCTTTTCTTTTAATTGTTTTAATCTGGCAAAACATTTAGCTTGAAATTTTGCATCCCCAACAGCGAGAGCTTCGTCAACGATTAATATCTCTGGCTCGATTTGTGCTTGTATTGCAAATGCAAGTCGAACAAGCATGCCACTCGAGTATGACCTAACCGGTGAATCGATGAAGTGGCCAATATCAGCAAATTCCAGGATATCTTCAATCTTTGTATCGATCTCATTTTTGGTCAGACCCAGGAGTGTTGCATTTAAATATATATTTTCGCGACCGGTGAAATCATTATTAAAACCAGCGCCAAGTTCTAATAATGCAGCAACCCTTCCATTTGTATAAACTTCACCTGAAGTTTGAGTTAATGTACCCGCAATGATCTGCAGTAAGGTTGACTTCCCAGAACCATTTTTGCCGACAATTCCGACGGTTTCGCCTTTTTTTAATATAAAACTTACATCTTGTAGAGCCCAAAACTCATCATGATATATTCTCGGCACTTTGCCCAAACGACGTGTTACTGTAGGAATGATGAATTCTTTTAGTCGTTTTAATGGATTGTCATATACTTGATAGCACTTACTAATGTTATCGATTTTTATCGCATAGTTATCAAATGACATCAGCAAATCCTTTACGAGTTTTTTGGAACCAAATATAACATAGCGTACTGATGACTATAGAAATAGAAAGGTAAAGTGATAAACCATAAAAATCTGGTAATTTACCCCACACAATCACATTTCTGGATTGTTCAATTATATAAGTTAGTGGATTCAATAAAACGATACTCTGCATTGTTTTTGGTAGCGCAGATAGCGGGTAGAAAACAGGTGAAAGAAACATTAATATAGTGACTATAATACCTATTGACTGTCCGATATCTCTTATATACACACCAAGCGACGAAATCAACCATACCAGTCCGAGTGAAAGAACAAACAATGGAAGGAATACTAATGGAGCAAAAATTATTGTCCAATGCAAATAGCCATTAAACATAAAGAACGCAATACATAACACTACGTAACTAATGGCACTATGAAATAGAGCAGACAATACAGTAACTAAAGGTAATATTTCTAATGGAAACACAACCTTTTTGACATAATTGGAATACTGCAAAATTAAATTCGGCGAACGGACTAAACATTCCGAAATAAAAGAATGTATTATTAAACCTACGAACAAAATTACTGCAAACTGCGTTTTCGGCTCGTCTACTGCTCCCGTTCCCCAACGAGCCTTAAATACCACCGAAAAAACCAAGGTATAGATAATAAGCATAAGCATAGGATTAATTAAAGACCATAACACCCCAATTGCAGAGCCTTTATACTTTCCTAAAATATCTCTTTTAGTCATTTGAAAAATGATATTTTTATTATACCAAAATGAGAGAAGATGGCTTCTAATTGATTTTAAACCTGATTCAGTACTCAACTCCTACACCTCGCATTATCGAAACTTTCTAGCAATTATAACTTTTTCAAAAGCACAGCAATAATTAACCCAGCATTACCGAAGCCTGTCTGTCTGTATAATTTCATTCCAGAAAAAGCCCTGACTCTTGATAGGAATCCGGCATTTCGAGCTTTAATAAATTGTTTGAAAATTACAGCATTTTCATTTGTAAGAGTATTGCTAAACGATGAAAGCAATTTAATATTTTTCTCATTCCATACTTTAAAATGTCCATCCATTAACTTTTTGATTCTAAGGAAGTTGCGATTAAGTGGTCCGCAGCTCCCGATATGACGCCCCAAACCGTCCTTTATCGACGTCCTGTGGCTCAATTTTCCAATTTTCAGCCCAAAATCGTCTCTTCGTGGCTGATTTTGGCC
>NZ_JBMKHT010000088.1:0-6669 GCF_049238165.1 Enterobacter cloacae complex sp. IR5422
CAGGGCCAAAATCAGCCACGAAGAGACGATTTTGGGCTGAAAATTGGAAAATTGAGCCACAGGACGTCGATAAAGGACGGTTTGGGGCGTCATATCGGGAGCTGCGGACCACTTAATCGCAACTTCCCTAACAGCAAAACAAATTATGTTGAAATAAATAATGACTATACGTTTAAAGCAACGAAGTCTGATTTAATAAATAAAAACCCAGTAACGGGGATTAGAGCCATTCAAAACAATGATGGCACTGGCAACAGTAAAACGGGCGTTGGTCCGACTGCCCATGTTGCTATTAAGGGAAGTTACAATGCTGATATTACAGCAGCGTATGGTAATGGTGTATATGTTTCCGGGAAAGATTCGGCATCCAGAACTATGCCAGTTGTTGAATTACAGGGCGATACATCAATTACGTTACATGGCGGTGGTAATGCTTTACATATCGGTAAGAAAAATAGATCACTGGGGTCATTCTATGTAATTCGTGACGGTTGGGGGGCTGGTCAAATCAACTTTGGTGAAAACTCTATTGTCAATATTAATCAATCCGATGCACTAGGTGAAGCAATTGTATTAACCTATGGTGGTTCAAAATTAGAAGCAGGTAAGGCAAAAGAGTTTAATGTACGGTCTAAAGACTCAGCAATCCGCGTAGGCAATGATTTTTTAACTAATTCAATTCAAAATTCTACCACTGAAATTTCAGCTAATATTAACAATGCTAATTTCGCAATTTCAGATGACAGTTTAACTGCATCGCTACTTAGAATTGTTGACAATCAAGCGGATGTGAAATTTAATTTCACTGGTGACAAAACTCAGCTGATTGCAGCTAAATCTGGTGCTTTATTACAAGTGGGTAATGCATCAAATATCGATATGGTGGTAAGCGAGGGCAAAGTTCAGGGACTTACCGAAATGGGGACACAGTCATCAATCGACTTAACATTGAATGAAGGTGCTGTATGGCAACTGGCCAAAAATGGCACTGATACTCAGTCAACGTTCACTACCCTGAATCTTAACAACTCCTCTCTCATTGCGCATGACGTTAATCAAGGAAATTCAACGGGAAATAATAATGTTTCCGATTTTACCCTTAAAGGGAATGTACTGGCAAAAAACTCTGAAATAGATATGGCCAATGGTGTAGCCGGAGATAAATTAACCATCGACGGAGATTTTACGACGGGTCGTAACGTATGGCTGATGGACTCATATCTTACCGGAGAAGGTGTAAGTTCAAACAACGGTGGAGATGGTAAATCTTATACGGATACTGTCATCATCACTGGCAATACTATTGATCGTGGGTTCGATTACGTTTGGATTGATAACCTTAATGTGGATAAGCCAACAGGGCAGGAATCACTTGAGCTTATAAAGGTCAATGGTCAATCAGACGGAGAGTTTCTGCTGCAGCGCAGGGTTGTAAAAGGGAACTATGAATACCTTCTGAATAAACATAGCGACGATGGATCCTGGTACCTGGAAAGCTTCGCAATGAAAGGTGAAACCGGTGCAACAGGCGAAACCGGTGCAACTGGAGCGACGGGCGCAACGGGGGCAACTGGCGAAACGGGCGCAACAGGCGAGACGGGGGCAACTGGGGCAACGGGCGGGACAGGAGCAACAGGCGAAACGGGCGCAACAGGTGAGACAGGAGCAACGGGCGCAACAGGTGAGACAGGAGCAACGGGTGCAACAGGCCAGACGGGTGGTCAGGGAGGTGACCGTACCCCTGTGTTACGCCCGGAAAGTGCTAGCTATGCCGCAAATGCCTGGAGTTCCAATCATCTGTTTAATATGACCCTGCATGATCGCATAGGTGAAAGTGGATTAGTGAAAACCACAGCTGATGATGAGCTGGCTTCATCGCTGTGGCTACGCACAACAGGGAAACGAACAGAAAGCAATCGTTCTGGCCAATTAGATACTCGAATTTATGACACTACTGTTGAATTAGGTGGTGATATTGCCCGTTGGGAGACTAACCAACAGCGATACCATTTGGGGCTGATGGCTGGATATGGTAACAGCAACAATAAAACAACCTCTTCAGTAACGGGTTACCAGTCAAAAGGGAAACTTTCAGGTTACAGCGTTGGTATGTATCTCACATGGTTTGAGAATGCCCTCGATAATTCAGGGTGGTATGCCGACAGCTGGTTACGCTGGAATGACTTTAATGCCAGTGTCTCGGGGCATGAGTTAGCCAAAGAGGACTATAAACTTCGTGGCATTACTGGTTCTCTTGAATCTGGTTATGCATGGCGTGTGGCTGAAAATGAGAAAACCAGTTTCTGGCTGACCCCACAGGCCCAGGTGACTTATTTAGGTGTTACCTCTAATGATTTCACAGAAAAAACAGGCACCAGAATTAAGGGAAACAAAGATGCTGTTGAATCGCGTCTGGGTCTGCGGGCCAGCACGATGACCCATACAAGCAGGAGCTTCATTCAGCCGTATGTTGAGCTTAATTACAGAAACCTCAGCCGGTTACAGAGTCCAGAGCTTGATGGGCAACGCGCGGCAGCTATTGGTGGTAAAAATTCTTTTGAAACGAAAGCTGGTATTGAAACAACAATCAGCGATAGTACGAGGATTTGGGCCAATGTATCTTATGCAACAGGGAGTAATGATTTCAATTCATATCAGGGGATGGTCGGCTTCAACGTGAAGTTTTAATTATCGGTGGAAAGAGAAAGGAATCTCTTTCCACATATTGAATGAGCCTGTATCTAAATCTGGTATTGTTGAGTAATCATACTGCTACAGATTTGAAGGATCAGATTGCACATTATCTGATCTTGTATCGCATGCCATATAAACGTCTTCTCAGAGGTGGCCGTCTAAATCGTCTCCGGACACGATAAAAAGGCGGCTCATTTCTTTTTTCAGATTTACCGGGAAATCTTGGTAAGCCAGCCCCCGGGCAGCAACAATCAGCCTGACGGCCTCGCCCTGTTTTTCCAGGGGAAGGGAATCAAAAGCCTGCCGCATTGCTTTGTATGTAAGCGTACAGCGAGAGCCGTATTGACGGGTACGGGTTATTCAGTTTGCAGGGTTACGCGCCATGGTAACAGTTCGCTGACCTGATTGACCGGCCAGTCAGCTATTACGTTGAGCACATGACGGAGATACCTCTCTGGCTCCACGCCGTTCAGTTTGCATGTACCGATCAGGCTGTACAGTAGCGCTCCACGCTCACCACCGTGGTCAGAGCCGAAGAACAGGAAGTTTTTGCGGCCCAGGCTGACCATCCGCAACGCATTTTCAGCGATGTTGTTATCGGCTTCAGCCCAGCCATCGTCTGCATAGTACGTCAGTGCCGGCCACTGGTTCAGTGCGTACGTGAACGCCTTCGCCAGCTCTGAGTGTCGCGACAGGGTTTTCATCTTTTCACGCAGCCAGCTTTCCAGGGATTTCAGTCGCGGTTTCGCTTTCTGCTGACGTTCGCCAAGGCGCTGCTCTGCCGGCATTCCCCTTATTTCAGCCTCGATGGCATACAGTTCGCCGATACGTTTCAGGGCTTCCTCCGTCAGCGCTGATGGCGTGCGAACGTGCACATCATGGATCTTGCGGCGGGCGTGAGCCCAGCAGGCAGCTTCCGTTATCTGTCCATTGCGGTACAGCTCGTTGAACCCGGCATACGCATCCGCCTGCAGCACGCCGCTGAAGTCCGCAAGATGACTCTGCGGGTGGATACCTTTCCTGTCCGGGCTGTAAGCGAACCACACAGCCGGTGCCCGCGCTGACCCGGCGTTGCGGTCATCACGAACGTACGTCCACAGCCGTCCGGTCTTCGTCTTTTTATTACCCGGTAACAGTACCGGGACGGGCGTATCATCGGCATGAAGTTTGCCGTCGCTCAGGACATAGTGCTGGAGGGCTTCATCCAGCGGTGCCAGCAGGCGGCAACACGCATCCACCCAGCCCGACAGCAGTGAGCGACTCAGCTCCACGCCCTGGCGGCCGTATATTTCAGACTGGCGGTACAGCGGTGTGTGCTCGGCATACTTTGAGGTCAGCACACGGCCCAGCAACCCCGGGCCGGCGATACCCCGCTCGATGGGCCGTGAAGGCGCGGCTGCCTGCACTATCGCATCACACTGAGTACAGGCATGTTTTTCACGTACTGTCCGGATAACGCGGAAGGCGCTGCGCATCAGCTCCAGCTGTTCGGCGGCATCTTCACCCAGGTAACTCAGCGAACCACCGCACTCCGGGCAACAGGATTCGGCTGGAAGTATACGCTTTTCATCACGCGGGAGTGATTCGGGGAACGGTCTGCGGGTGCGGGTCTGACGCAGCGAGCGCTGCACTTCCGGGTCATCCACACGACCGGTCAGTGTATCGCTTTCTTTCTGAAGCACCTTCAGGTCAGCTTCCATCTGTGCGATACGACGGGATACTTTTTCGGAACGGCTGCCGAAGTTCATCCGGCGGAGTTTATCCAGTTGCGCCTGCAGGTGGTCTATTTCACGCTCACGGTCGGCCAGCTTTTCCAGCAGGGCGCGGTTCAGCGCTTCCTGTTCGGCAAGCCGCTGTTTCAGCAGAAGGATTTCGTCAGAAGAGGTGTCGTTCATAAGCCCATATTTTACCAGGCTTATTCAGCAACAACCAGGATAAAGAGGCCTACAACATGGTCAGAGATGTCAGCAACCGTTTAGGTTGTCGCCAGTCGATGCCTTCCATCAGCATCGCCAGCTGTGCCGGGGTCAGAAATACTTTGCCATCACGGGCAGAGGGCCAGGCGAAGCGACCACGTTCCAGCCGTTTGGTCAGCAGGCACAGCCCGTCGCCGGTGGACCACAGCAGTTTGATCTGGTTGCCGCTGCGACCCCGGAAGATGAAGACGTGGCCGGACATCGGATCGTCTTTCAGCGCCGTCTGTACTTTTGCGGCAAGACCGTTGAAGCCATTTCTCATATCAGTGGTACCGGCAACCAGCCAGATTTTGGTCCCGGAAGGTAACGGGATCATCGCTTCAGTTCCTGTATCAGCAGAGTCAGAAGCGTTTCGCTGACAGTACCGTTGAGGCGGAGCGTCCCGTGCCTGAACGTTATCTCACAGCTGATACTGAGGGCTTCCGGGCTCTCAGTGGGCGGTTCTGGCTGTACGGCAGCGGCATCGAGAGTCACAGGAAGTAGCTGAGGACTCTCTGAAGAAGGTAATAGCAGCTTTCCCTCGCGCCATTGTTGGCGCCATTTGAACAGCAGATTGGCGTTAATGCCATTTTCAAGCGCAAGTTTTGAAATGGATATTCCTGGTTCGCAGGAGGCAGCAACAAGTTGCTGCTTAAATTCTGGAGAATAATTAGGACAGCCTTTACGTCTGCCGGGAGTCACATTTTTCTGCATATCTGACACTTTGGTTCCCACTACTTATTTGGTGGACACCACTTTGTCTAATTCGTCAGATTCTGACCAGACGGCTCACGCTGTACGCTTACGGCAAAAGTACTGCCGGGCATCAACGTTATCTCTGCTCTCACTGCCGTAAAACATGGCAGCTCACCTTCACTTATGCCGCATCCCAGCCCGGCACACACCAGAAAATCATTGATATGGCTATGAACGGCGTCGGTTGCCGTGCCACCGCACGACTAATGGGCGTGGGCCTCAACACCATTTTGCGCCATTTAAAAAACTCAGGCCGCAGTCAGTAACCTCCCGGATACAGCCGGGAAGTGACATCATCGTCTGTGCGGAGATGGACGAGCAATGGGGTTACGTCGGGGCTAAATCACGTCAGCGCTGGCTGTTTTACGCGTATGACAGGATACGCAGGGCGGTGGTAGCCCACGTTTTCGGTGAACGCACTATAGCCACACTGGAGCGTCTTCTGAACCTGCTGTCAGTTTTTGACGTGGTGCTATGGATGACGGACGGCTGGCCGATGTATGAGTCACGTCTGAAGGGAAAACTGCACGTCATCAGTAAGCGTTACACGCAGCGAATTGAGCGACACAACCTGAATCTGAGACAGCATCTGGCAAGGCTGGGCAGGAAGTCCCTGTCGTTCTCAAAATCAGTGGAACTGCATGACAAAGTCATCGGGCACTATCTGAACATAAAACACTATCAGTAAATTGGAGTCATTACCGGCAATTTGATGGTAGGATTATGGTAGTTTCGAAACACCGTATTTAAGCATTGCTTACATCATATTGCAGCAAACTTAAACATTTTTCTCAAGGCAAACCAGTAAAAAACTGTTAGTGCTGATAGAGCATTTGGTCTTTTTTGAAGGGATTGAAAATCCCCGTGTCCTTGGTTCGATTCCGAGTCCGGGCACCACTATTTAAAGAACCCAGCCTATGGCTGGGTTTTTGCTTTTCTGCGTTTATAAATCCCTTCTTTAGTATTCTTGCTTCTTTTTACCGTGGGATCGTGCGGTCTGCCATGCCCGGTGGCGCTGCGCTTACCGGGCCTACAGGTTTTGTAGGCCGGATAAGGCGAAGCCGTCATCCGGCATGTTTTCTGGCGCACAAAGCAAAAAACCCCGCACCTTTCGGTACGGGGTTCTTCTTGTTTGATGCCTGGCAGTTCCCTACTCTCACATGGGGAGACCCCACACTACCATCGGCGCTACGGCGTTTCACTTCTGAGTTCGGCATGGGGTCAGGTGGGACCACCGCGCTAAAGCCGCCAGGCAAATTCTGTT
>NZ_JBMKHT010000089.1:0-6503 GCF_049238165.1 Enterobacter cloacae complex sp. IR5422
AGTATGGTATTAGTGTTAAAGCTAAAAAAAGAGAAAATATTGAAATGTATCTAGGTTATATAAATAACGAAAATAAAGCTTATATATGTACTAATCATGCGCCACTGATACGCGAATTCGGACAATAATTGCAACGCTCTGTCATCATGACAGTGGAGAATGTAGGCGGAAGGGGTAACTACCGATAGGCTATCCCATTCCTCCTACCACAGATGAGCGAGTAACATGAAGTAACGGCAGTTAACTGAAGTCGTACGATACCAGATAGGACTGTTGTTTGGTGAGAAGATTAGTCTGACTGAGATCAGTAAGCGTGTTGGCATCAGTAAATCTACATGTCATCCCTAGCATGGATCAGGTGAATTTTGCACTAAACAAAGCCTATATCAGATAACAGCCCTCTCCTAGACAGGGCTGTTACTTTGCCGTAACCACAGAATCTGTCATACTACACTACCGCCTAAGTCAGTATACACTCCGCTAGCGCTACGTGACTGGTTTAGGGCTGCGCCCCGAAACCCGCTAACCACCTCTCAGCTACTGGATATCACCCCATGCCATCTGAACATGATGAACAACGGGATGCTGCTGATACGCAGCTTCCCGGCGAGTATGACCTTTTTGATTTAATGGCGAAGGTTACTGAAGAGAACCTGCACGCCCCGGTGGATTTTGGGCCGCCTGTCGGCCGGGAAGCGTTATAGCTTTTTCGCTTACCCGCGTACGTGGTAATACGCCGGTATTACATCTTATTTCTTTATTTTCATGTGATTACAGGTGGTTGTAATACGTTGCGTATTACATAAATAAACGGGAACTTCAGTTTTTACCTTTTAATTCATGCAATTGCGATGAAAATCGCGGTTGCGTATGGTGTATGACCATTTAAGGGATAATGTAACCTGACTTTTAAAGAATGAATCTATCTTTGGCAGCGCATGAGATCGATAAAAAGCGTTCCACATCAGGCGGTTCATGTATCCATGAACCGGAAAGGACAACAATAAGACAATTGTAAGACATTTTTTGCGTTTTACTCTTATTTTTGGACTATTATGAGACAAATGTAAGACATTGTGGGCGGTATATGGCGAATTTTAACCCTGGTCCAAGAACAGCCATTGCAGCTGTCAGGGATTCCAAGAACGATATAGAAACCTGGAAGAAAAATGGTATTCGTAGGGAAGAGATTGTGACTGTGCTGAATGAACGTTACGGCCTGAATATCTCACTGGTTGCGTTTGATAAGGCTCTTTACAGATTGAGAAAAAGTACAGATGAACCGTCTCTTGCTGATGTGGATTCTGTGTCTGCTGCAGAAACGAATTTCTCTGAAGCCAGTGGGCCTGACAATGGTTTTTTTCTGTCCGGGAATGACTTCATGCGAGCAGAAGAAGAATCTCAAAGAGTGGTTGATTCATTCAGAGATAGCCTTAGCAGGAAGAAAGGATTCTGATTTTGAATTCTAAGTAGTGAAATAGTGGATCCTCTACTTGAAATTGTCGGATACCTGCAATTACCTACCGTGCCTCACGGCCACGCAATAAATTGCGTCCCCGTTCACCGTTTTCGGATGAGAAGAACGTCGAAAACAGGACTTCCACTGGCTGCACGGCGTGAAATTCTGCGCTATGCACTTGCGCGCATACTCATGCATGCCGTAAAAACAGAGCCTGCGCGTTTCTGGCGGGTTTTCGGGTGGTTTGTTGCCTGTTTTACCGGTTTCCCGTCAGAAACGCCCTGAGAGCCTCTGAGGCGGTGCACGCAACGGATGTTATGGTAAATCCAGCTGATTGGCAGGTACAAAAAAAGCCCCGCAGGGCTTTTTTGTACCTTTTCCTATCCCAAAATCACCCAGGAAACCTAATACGGTGCGCCCGTCAAATTCGCCGGTTTCCTCAATTTCTTGTTGTACACTGCGCGTTTTGGCGATTTCCAGAGCTACCGCTTTGCAATCCATTGCGGAAGATTCTGGACCGGTGACGTTCGCGGCCTGTGGATATTGCTTTGTTGCTCATCCTGCCATGATCAGCGCTGCCGATAGGATGAATATTTTTTTCAAAATTATCCTTATTTATTTAGGCATAGTTAAGAGATACCCATTTTATCGGCAGGAAATGAGGGTTTTTTAGTTGAATTTTGGGAGGGGCAAGGTTCCATATTGGTCGAGGATTCTGGAGCAGACCGGCAACGGCCAGCGCGGCTATGAGCCATGCGGTGGTTGAGCATAGAAAGGATCTTCTTGAGTTCCTTTTTTTCTACGCGTAATCTCTTGCTCTGAAAACGAAAAAACCACCTGGGGAGGTGGTTTTTCGAAGGTTAAGTCAGTTGGGGAACTGCTTAACCTGGTAACTGGCTTCAGCAGAGCGCAGATACCAAATACTGTCCTTCCAGTGTAGCCGTAGTTAGGCCACCACTTCAAGAACTCTATAGCACCACCTACATTAACTCGCTCTGCTAATCCTGTTACCAGTGGCTGCTGCCAGTGGCGCTTTGTCGTGTCTTTCCGGGTTGGACTCAAGACGATAGTTACCGGATAAGGCGCAGCAGTCGGACTGAACGGGGGGTTCGTGCATACAGTCCAGCTTGGAGCGAACTGCCTTCCCGGAACTGAGTGTCAGGCGTGGAATGAGACAAACGCGGCCATAACAGCGGAATGACACCGGTAAACCGAAAGGCAGGAACAGGAGAGCGCACGAGGGAGCCACCAGGGGGAAACGCCTGGTATCTTTAAGTCCTGTCGGGTTTCGCCACCACTGATTTGAGCGTCAGATTTCGTGATGCTTGTCAGGGGGGCGGAGCCTATGGAAAAACGGCTTTGTCGCGGCCCTATCGCTTCCCTGTTAAGTATTTTCCGGGTATCTTCTAGGACATCTCCGCCCCGTTCGTAAGCCATTTCCGCTCGCCGCAGTCGAACGACCGAGCGTAGCGAGTCAGTGAGCGAGGAAGCGGAATATATCCTGTATCACATATTCTGCTGACGCACTGGTGCCGCCTTTTTTGTCCTGCCACATGAAGCACTTTCTCACAGTGGTGCGCATTTTTTCTCAGCGGAGCCTATGGAGAAGCGAACGAAAGAAATCAAAATCCGCATGACCGAGACTGAGCATCAGCGTCTGCTTGAACGGTGTGACCGTATTCATCTTTCAGAGTGGTTGCGTCAGCTTGGTCTGGGAGAACATACGGCACGTAAACGACCTGTTCCTGAGGTTGCGCCCGAACTGCTTCGTCAGGTCAGTGGCATGGGCAATAACCGGACGCCGTAATCCGACAGGACTGGCCGCAAAAGTGCTGGCTACCATTCAGGTAAACCCGAAATTCTTTCATGAACTGGCGGCGCATTAAGCTGATTTGAAAGAAGAAATTCGACAGGAAAGGCCGTTCGCGTGTAACTTTAACGGCAGCAGAGAAAACAAAGCCCCGATAATCATGTATTCAACTTGGCGGAAGAGACATGATAAATCAGGGCCAGGTACGAAACCTAAGAAGGATACTAGCACATGAACTGTGCCAGACAACAGCCCGCCATAAGCGCAGGGCACATTGCGTAACGCAGCACTCGAACTTTTTAACGACCGCTTACCACACAAGCCGTACTTCTCGGATGATTTGTACTTTGGTGTGCGCATCGCAGGGAAAGAACGCGCTATTCTGGCGAAATACATCCAGTTCAATCAGCCTCACGCCATGTTCTGGCTGGGATTTGACGTTGACCGTATCGGCGCTGCCATTGACTGGAGCGACCGCAACGCTCCCGCACCTACACTGACCATCACCAATCCAGAAAACGGACACGCGCACCTGCTTTACGCGCTGGAAAGATCGATACGTACCGCGCCAGACGGAAAAATGAAGCCATTACGCTACGCAGCTGCTGTTGAGAATGCGCTACGTAAAAAATTGGGTGCTGACACGGGCTATTCGGAGCTAATTTTCAAGAATCCGAACCACAGTCACTGGAAAATTGCTGTATGGAAGCCTGAACTCTACAGACTAGACTGGTTAGCCGACTCACTCGACCTGAACGCCACGAACGACAAAGAAATTGTTGCTGACTATGGCTTAGGCAGGAACTGCACTCTGTTCGATAAGACCCGTAAGTGGGCGTATCGCGCAATCCGTCAGGGCTGGCCTGAGTATGATCAGTGGCTGAAAGCCTGTTACGAACGTACCTGTGCTTATAATCTGCAATTTCTAACCCCATTAGATGAAAATGAGGTGGCTGGAATAGCTAAAAGCATTGCTAAGTGGACTCATAAAAATTTTTCAGAGGAATCATTTTCAGATTTTGTACTGAAAACTCATACCTCCGAGTTGCAATCAAAACGAGGTCGTATTGGAGGAGCTATTGGAGGTAAAATATCTAAAGGAGGTGGACGACCATCACTGGGAGAACCATGGATTTCATTAGGCATTAGTAGGCGTAAGTTTTTTTATGACAAACGAAACAAGTAAGTGGATTTGTAAAATATTATCAGGGATGCTTGAGGTAAACATTATTGTGGCGTTGTTTAATAAATCAGATTCGAGGCTAACATCTCTGTAGCTGACAGCTTTTCAGAGAACTTACTATCTTTAGTTATTATTAATTGTTGAGATTTCAATCGGATGATTAAATTAAAAAAAACATTCATTTTATCAATATATTTCTTACTAATGAGTACCATACTTGCTTATGGTCTTGGTTACTTTAAAAAGCCAGGTGTCATATCATATATAATGATAGCTGGCTTTTTTATTTGCTACTTTGTTTCATCGAGGAGTAAATTATGCTCGATAATACTTTTTACTATATTCTCAATATCCTCGATTTATTTCCCAACAGGAATAACATATGGTCTTTTAAGTAAGGATATAATGCTTCCTCTTATTGGAACAAATTCCATGGAGATATTTGGTTATATACTTGCCATGAAGTACTATTTTGGAATTTCAATTCTATTTGTGATTTTAAATATACCATTTATTTTCATGAAAAAGAAAGGTGGAAGCTCGCTCGTATACATTTTTTTTATTTTTTTAATTTCTTTCGTGATGTACGGTTTCTCAAATTCAAATGTATATTTGAATGATCATGGGATAATTAGAGTTGCATTAAGGTCAATTATTGAGATAAATCATGACAATATTGATTTTTATAAAGAGCTAAATGATAATAGTAAATTAAAATCTGAGAGGTCAAATAAAAACTTTGATCCAGAGATTAGAATCTTAGTTATAGGGGAGTCAGTTCGTAGAGATTACATGTCTCTTTATGGTTACCCATATCAAACGACTCCTTACTTAGATTCATCAAATGGTATTTTTATTGATGGAATGACATCAGCTGCCCCAAATACAGAACAATCACTTGGCAGAGCTTTGTTTAAAACATATCCTGATCAAAATAAAATAGACCATGGCATAAATATCATCTCATTAGCAAAAAAAGCTGGGTATTTAACGTACTGGGTTAGTAATCAAGGTAGATCATCAAATGGTGATAGTAAGCTTTATAAATTATCAAAATTAGGCAATGAATCATACTTTATGAAAAAAGGAGATTTTCTTTCAAGCTATGAAGGCGATGAAGACATGCTCCCAATAATAGAAAAAATAGTCAGAAGCAATGATAATAAAAAGGTAATCATAATACATATGATGGGGTCACATGAACCAGTATGCTCAAGGCTAACAAATTTTACGCCTCAGTTCAAAATAAATAATGAAGCAGGATGCTATGTAGCCTCAATTGAGAAGCTTGATGGATTCATCAAAAATATAATAAGTATTGTTAATGGGAAAAGTTATAAATTAATGTATTTCTCAGATCATGGTTTGTATGTGGACAAGGATAAAATATTTCACGATGTAGACCTATATGATGAGTACCAAGTTCCTTTCTTTTATTTATCTTCAAATATGAAAAGTAGAGTTCTTCTTAATAAGAAAGTGAGTGGTTTGAATATATTGGATTTTTACGCATCATTTATAAATGTAAAAAGCAATTATACAGACAGCATTTATAATATTGAAGATTATAATAAAATACCAGAATCAAAAGATCCTATCATTTATTGGGTTAATTACAAAAAACTATCAGCACTACATAAAAAACAAAGACCTTTAAACCCAAGTTATATACTTGGACAAGATGGCATTAATGAGCATATTTTAAATATAAATAAACCGATTTCTGCGATAAATAATTGCATTGGCTACATTGATAACTATTCATATCTATACCCATCAAACAAATCAATTACTCTTACTCAAGGATGGATTGCATCAGTGCAAGATAAGAAACCCGTTATCGGTAGAGTGGGCTTGATTATTAATCATAATGGTAATTATTCTTTTATAGAAGGCTCAAGAGTAAAAAGAATCGATGTTTATAATGCGTTGAATAACCGAGACCCATCAAACATAGAGTATGGTATTAGTGTTAAAGCTAAAAAAAGAGAAAATATTGAAATGTATCTAGGTTATATAAATAACGAAAATAAAGCTTATATATGTACTAA
>NZ_JBMKHT010000090.1:0-6251 GCF_049238165.1 Enterobacter cloacae complex sp. IR5422
GCCAAAATCAGCCACGAAGAGACGATTTTGGGCTGAAAATTGGAAAATTGAGCCACAGGACGTCGATAAAGGACGGTTTGGGGCGTCATATCGGGAGCTGCGGACCACTTAATCGCAACTTCCTTAATCTACTACTGGTACAGTACTACCAGAACTATGGACTTATCAGATGATGAGGCAGTATACTTCCAACAATCATTAGTTAACTAAGAGTTAGGTACAATAATCCGAGTAATTAATATCTTATCTGATCATCTAAAGGTAGAATCACCAGATAATCCCATATAACCTTTATGGTCTATTTGTGACTTTATTAGCACCGATTAACATTAAGAAATCATTAGGAAAGATGATACTTACGTAAATGATTGAAATAAAATATTAAACCCTCTGAAAACAGGATATTGGAGACAAGTACACAATTTACATTCAAAACCTTGAAAACATGTAGATAACAGGTATGTTTATAGGTATAGCTCGCTAACTAATAAAATTTATTAACTTATTCTCATTTAGATTACTTACAATACTTCAAGACGGGGAAGTGATTGATATGAAGCAGTTTTTCATAGTGGAGCCATTAGTAGACCCAGTTTCAATGAGGTTAAGAGGGGTTGAAATATTAACTCGCTTCCAAGATCAGTATGGTAAGTTTTACCCGCCGGATACTGTCATTCAGAGCATGAGCAATGAAGAAAGATGTTTGTTACTCAGAGAGCAAGTCACTGCTATCAAAGAAAAAAATGATTTCTTCACAAAGAACAATCTGTTGTGTAGTCTTAATGTTAACAGGGATATGATTGAATGTATCAATCGCACACCTGAAGAAGATTGCCTATTAAAGGGTATGAATTATGTGCGGCTTGAAATTTCAGAGAGTCTAGCAACATGTGAACTACACACCCGTACTAAACTAATAGAAGCACTATGTACTAGATTTGGTAAGGTATGGCTGGATGATTTGGGAGCAGGATATTGTGATATAAGCATGGTTGATGCTTCTCAGTATGAATTGATTAAGATTGATCGTGAATACTTCTGGCGGGAAGCCAAGAAAGAACAGCCATTCAAAGGTTTGATACTCTATAAAAATAAATGTAATAAAATCGTCTTTGAGGGCGTAGAGACAGATGAACAACTTGAACTAGCTAGACGTTTAGAGGTATGGGGTGTACAAGGTTACTTGTTTAACTCTTGTAAATTAATCGATATTGAAAGTCTGGCACTTCGCTATGACTAATATATGACTATATAAGGCTGACAAATTAATATCTAGAATCGTTATGTGCTATAAAATTCTGCCCCTTGATAATGGTATATATGAGATATATCGCTTGAGTGAAAGCAGCGATGATTCTTTTACTCAGTTAGCCCGGACTATCCTTAGTTCACATGAGGTTTTACTAACGAATCCACAGGTGTATCCCGACATTTCATATATAGACTATATTATGTTCTACGTACCCTAGTTAAGGAAGAAAAATGAATTATAATAAATGTGACTATTCTGCTATAGAATTAGTGGATGGTGTAATCTTTCGCATGAAAGATGATATTACTGGTTTTTATAAGTTAGTTGATAATGAAAAATATTACTATTATCATTTTGAGGATGGCGTCTATACACGTACTGATGGTTTAGTAACAATAGATAAGGGTGATCTTTTTTCTAATCTACTTGAGCTGAGAGCGGAGAGTTTCATTCATATCACAGACCAAAATATAGAAATGCCTCAGAGTGAATTCCGTAGTGCTTTTTTATATTTCGATAGTTTACGAGTCAGCATTGAAAGCATTGATGGAAACATGTCAATAAAATCATTTGATTATAAAACTGATACTGAAATTCAAACTTATAATGATGTACTACAGTTCTATAATCACATCATTGATAATAAATGTGCGTATTATGGAAGACCCGACTTTGACAATGATATTCTTATCAATTCATTACGCAATATTGGCGTTCCAATCGACCAGGTTAAGGAACATCTTACAAGATTTGATATGTTTTGTAGAATGATTATTCCTGAATATCAGTATCCAATCTCACCAACAGAGATAAAACAGCTTAGCTATTAATTTTCTCAATGCCTTTACTACTTGGTAAGGGCATTGAGCTTTTGGATTAACTTTAAAAAAACTTATCGATAATCTTATATGGCTTTACTTCTATATCATACCTAAAGTACACTCATAACCTCACGCCCCCCACTATGGGTAGGTTTGTTGAAGGTGTGGGTGTGGCGTGAAGCTACCATACAACAGCCCTCAGTACTGTTACTCCCCCTTCAGTTTACATGTAAGTAAAGAAATTCTACATAAGGCCGATACTACCCATTGTGACTTAGAGGATGTTGAAACAACCTCTTGTATTCCAGATAGTTCACAAGGGTTACTAATGGGGAAAATTATTGTAGTTTTATTGGTGCTCATCGCTTTGTATTTCAAAATCTCAGGTGGAGATGTTAAGCATGAAGCACAGCACGAAGAACCGTCTACCCAGCTCACCAATCAAGAGTTACAGGACGCTAAGGATTTCGCTCAGGCTCTTATCCAGCGTGATTACACATGCGATAAAGTCACTAGGTTTAGCAATGCGAACTTCTCAGGCAGTATAGATGTATGGTGTGATGATCAATACCAGTATGAGATTACAAAGCCTGGTGGACGCTGGCAGGTAGTAGCGAAGTAATCTGAAAATTTCAGTACTAAGCCCTTTATGATGTGAATCTACAGGGCTTTTTCAATTTGTAAATGATATTATCATTCAGAACTTGCCTATAGTGAAGAGTGGTAAAATGAAAATTACTGTTGAAAATATCTCTGAGATGTTCGAGGGAACGAAAGAACTATTGATTGGTGGGCTGATCACGGCTGTCACTGGTTTGATTATTATAATTGGTCCAAATGGCAATGAATATGTAAAAGTGCCTTTGATGTTTGTTGCGATATTTCTAATTACTATAATACCTGGTTTTATCGCGATGCTTTTCTCACCATTAACAAAACTGACAGCAAAGATTTTTGATATTAAAAGTAGCAATATACTTTGCCGCCTGTTTTCATTTTTGTATTTCCTACTGTATTGGTTTGTAACGCTTTCAGTGTTCAACTTTATAATTAGAAATGTATTAAATGTACACCCAATAGAAGATGGTATGAAAATATGCTTTGCTATTGGGTGCTTTATTGTCGCAGTAGTACAAACAAGAAGATTTTACACAATACTTATTAAGTAATTGAATATGCCCCAATAACATGAACTGTCCTACTCAATGGGGCCGTCAATGTGTAGGGGCATTTTTTAGAATGGCAGTTCTTCTTGCCCACAGGACCAATCATCAGCATGTTGTTCAACCACTCGGCGTTCAGCATGTAGATAAACTAGAGCATCCAACACCTTGTTAAAGGGTGTCTCGCTAATCAGTACAAAACAATCCCTTTCAACCGTTCTCAGCCAGAACACCCCACCTACAGAACCTTCAAATATCACCCGATCACCAACTCGAATTGTTCAAGAATACTTCCCCGATAACAGACCGTGAACCAAACCCCAGCGTGTGAGAACTGATGAACACCTCTACGTATGGATGGATCGTAACCGTTCTTATTGCCCATTTCTAAGCCCTCCACTAACCGTTAGATACTGTAAATTTATACAGTGTAATACTGAAGAACAAGACGAAACGCTAAAAATTCAATAAAAACGATCATATTCAATAAGTTAAATGATTTTCTTTAGGCGAATAGTTTCTATACTAATAGATTTGAGCGATCAATAATAGAGTATAAATCGATTAAAGAGATCAATGTGATGATAATAACTAGCTTTATAGCAGAGCCGATCATGACAACTTCAGGCCAACTGGTTGGTTGTGAATTGTTAACCCGTTTCCATTGCCAGGACTTGCCTGTACTGAACAGTAAGTACTTCATCATGGCTATGGATAATGAAAGGAAGAGGGAACTACTCACACGACAACTACAGGCCATAGAATTACGTGCTTCATGGTTCAGGGATCACCGGCTTTTCTGTACCGTTAATGTTGATACCTTACAGGCACGGCTATGTGTATATGACAGTGGTATAACTCACTTACTGGATAAGCTGGAGTTTGTCAGGTTGGAGATCTCAGAAGACTTTGAAGGGTTGGAATTGGGTATAGATCATCCGGTGTTACGAACAATGTTAAACGTAGGCTATCGCTTGTTCCTTGATGATCTTGGTTCCGGTCGGGCTAACGTTGCGGCGTTAACTACTGGATGCTATGAAGCGGTAAAAATCGATAGGGCGTTCTACCGTGAGGAAGTACAGAAACCAACATTCAACGTACTGATGAAGAACATCATGAACTATTGCCCCTATGTAATCGTAGAGGGAGTAGAGCAGCGGCAAGAGCTACCAGTACTACGCGATGCTGGAGTAACTGCGGTTCAAGGCTATCTATACCGTTCAGTACCGTTCGACAAGATAACAACCTTATCTAACACCATAGTAAATACCCTATAGACAATAACTATGGGGTATACCTATGAACATCACATTACACTTCCCTCAAGGCTCTACAAGCATCATAGACGGTACTTATACAGGTTATGAGTATTCCCGTTCAGATAAGCTAATTAACGCTCATATCACGTTTGATGAATCATACAAGCTATTCATCAACCAACACCGTTTAGTACTCAGCTATAAATACATCACAGTGAATCACCAACACAGCTACACAATCGGTAGATGGGTTTATGACTGGAACACAATAGAAAATTACAAAGGCTCAGAGCGTGTACACCTCGACTATCTCCAGTGCTTGACTCAGGAATTAATACAAGATGAATCACTGAACAGTAGACCTATAGATAACTATCGAATTGCTCTATTGATCAATCAATTCAGAGAACAAAAATAACTCGACAATATGAGAACCTTTTTCATTTAGGTTCTCTTTGAACCTTAAAACACCGCGTAGATTTCGACGCACTTTGTTTTAAATATATGTGAAAAAATAATAAAGAGGCGAAACGTTATACAGATGAATAAGAACATTAGCATGAATCAGCTTGCGAAGCAGTACGGGTACAACGAATCCACAGTACGCGAATGGAAAGCACAGGGTATGCCAATTGGTGAAGGTACTGAAGAAGCTGATACACGAGCATGGATAGTACAGAATGTAATTCTACCGTTACGTAATACCGATACACGCGAACAAATAGATCAAGAACGCCTACGTAAACTAAAAGCAGAAGCGGCATTATCTGAACTTGAATTACAGGTGAAACATGGAACGGTAGTTAGTACTGAATATCTTGAACAAGTACTAACTGAATACCTATTTCAAGTTAAAACAGCAATGAGAGCTATCCCTAGTAAAACATACTTGGAACTATTCGCACAGACAGACGCAAAAGATTTACGAGATATATTAAAACAACATATTGATAGTACTTTATTCCAGCTAGGAAGCATGGAATTTGAACTACCCACGGATGAAGAAATATTAGAAGATGGAAACGAACAAGAAGAAATTAACGCAAGTACTAATGAAAGTACTGCCGACGATACAGCCACCGAAAATACAGAAAACAAGCCAATGGATCAGTAATGGTGTAGTTAAGTTTGTTGACGGGCCGAATATGGGGCTTGATTGGGTTCCGTTTTCCTTTCAACGCGAACCAATGGATATAGCACAACATAGAAGTACTAAAAAGATCATTCTTCAGTCATGTAGTCAGCTTTTAAAAACCACTGTTTTACAATCAATAGCATTTAACCTAATGGCAAATGATCCATGTAATTTTGCTTTTGGTAGTTCTTCTGAATCTGAAGTGAAGAAATTCAAGGATGGTAAATTTCTACCAGCTATTGAAACCAGTGAAGTACTAAGCCCATTAGTTACAGACAAGAATGATAAGAACGCCGCGAACAACGCGAAGCAAACACAAATGATAAACGGTACTTTTGTGTACTGGCTAAACCTCAATACACCAGGAAACCTACGCGGTATTACTTGTCGTGTAGTTCTATTGGATGAGGTGAGTAATGTTTCTATTACAGAAGAAGGTTCACCAATAAAACTAGCAGAAGCACGTACTAGTACTTTCGGTGATGATGCTCTAGGGAAGTTGCGATTAAGTGGTCCGCAGCTCCCGATATGACGCCCCAAACCGTCCTTTATCGACGTCCTGTGGCTCAATTTTCCAATTTTCAGCCCAAAATCGTCTCTTCGTGGCTGATTTTGGCCCTG
>NZ_JBMKHT010000091.1:0-5938 GCF_049238165.1 Enterobacter cloacae complex sp. IR5422
GCCAAAATCAGCCACGAAGAGACGATTTTGGGCTGAAAATTGGAAAATTGAGCCACAGGACGTCGATAAAGGACGGTTTGGGGCGTCATATCGGGAGCTGCGGACCACTTAATCGCAACTTCCTTAATCCCGCACCAAGCATTAATAACTTCACCAAACGATGGGACAAATTGCCATTACGAATTTGTGGCCAGCGTCTGTTCTGATTATCTTCAGGATCTTTTGTTTCCGGGTTACGGACGAATTTTGACGAAAAACGACTACCAATCCAGTTTTTTAACTCATCGTCCAGTTGTGTGAAGTTGCTTTCACGTACGTACAGATCCAGAGTAACCTTAAGAAAATCTTTCCAGTCATCCAGCGTCAGCCCTTGCTCATGCCAATGCATCGGCATCTTATGAATCTTCTCTAGCCCCTGATAACCAACCCGCACCAGCCCTTGCGTTTCCAGGCTGTTAGTTCGTTTAGGACGACGCATAAACTCCCGGAAAAGCAACATTTCCGACAGCTTCAGCGGCCCGCCGTTTTCGTTGAAAATTTCAGGCTTCAGATAGTGATTATATTGCAGAATAGGGCCGCTAATATCGGCTTTCTCTCTAAGCTCATTAACTATTTCTGTCCAGGTTCGGGAAATGAGAATGGTCGCTACGTTACCTCCGGTCGCAGCCTGAAAAGCTTGTTCAAGCTGCTCGGCCTGTACTTCTGCCAGCTTCGCTTGTTCAGGTAATCCCCAGCTTCTAAATTCATCGGCCTGTTCGCGTGCCTGTTTTGCCAACGCTGCTAACTTTTCAAGATCTGTATTGGCATTTGGTGTGGTGGAAGTCTGTGTTCGTTGATGCCAGCCCAATATTTCTACTACGCTGCCACGTAAGCGACTGCGTTCAGCTTCTTGCTGCATGCGTACCGCCATGCGCGCTGTTCCCTGACGGCTGTCGGTGAAGGTAATGAGACGGCGGCCTCTACCTGGCAGTGAATCAGGCCCCACTCCTTCCTTTCCATCTTCGCTGACAAAGTCCTGACAATACTCCAGAACGGTTGGCACAATATTGGTGACATAAAACGGTCCACCCAACAATGCGCGGCGGAAAGGTTGTTTTCCACTCGTGCCTCTGTAGCCGCAGCTGCTGGCACTACATACCTGTTCAATATCGTTAATAATCAGTTCAATACTTTCATTATTAACTACACCAATACGACGAGTCTTGCGATCGAGTCGCTGTAGAATATAACCAGTTTCACTGGCCTTTTCTGCCGCAATAATAAGTGGAGGGCGGTAACTACTTTCTTTCTCAACTTTTTCTTCAGTAGCGTCGTTTTCAACATTCACCTCATCCTGCAAAGAGAATTCATCGCCACCTTTATTTTCCCATTGGACAAGTTTGCCATTTTTATCCCGGGCCAGAAGATGCGGTTCGTTACATTCATTGCAGAATGCCAGTTCGTAGACCGGGCTCCCGCATTCACAATTTTGCCGTTGATTCACATACACATAACCAAAGGGCCAGTCCTTTTCCAGCGGAGTGCCATGCTTTTGTCTGCACTCTTTATCAACACAAGCCCATACTCCCTGGGTATTGCGCTGGAAAATATGCGCTCTTATCTTCAGGAATGCTGGATCTTTAGGATTAGGTTGTGTGCCAGAGCAGACGTCGATCCAGCGAAGTACTTCCTGCTGGCTATAATTCTGCTTGGTCAGCGTATTCAACCGCTTCGTCATCGTATCCAACTTCATTGGATCCGGCTGAGTAACTAACATCTCACGCAAGTAATGTGCTTCAGGTGAATGCGTAAGAGCTTCAAAGCGCTCTAGGCTTACGCCCTTCATGTCCGTATCAGGGATTTGTTCAATTTCTTCTAAAGGGATATAAACGTGTTTGCACGATGCCAGTTTCGGAATCACCCGGCTTCCGTCCAGTACATCGATGCGCTCCTGCGGTATACCGGATAATTCAGAGAGGAATTTTTTCAGTTGTTTTTCGGCATCGCTTCCGGCAATAGTTGCAGAGGTTGCCACGAAACGCACATCGTCTGGCGTCACTCCAAAGGCCGTCATCACGCGGCGTAACTGCAGAGCTAATTCAGCGGCCTGCGATCCGACATAGGTATGCGCTTCATCCAGTACTATCCAGCGTAATGATTTTTGTGCTTTAGACTGTTGAATAATTGGAGCATCAATCTGGCGGACCATCATATATTCCAGCATCGTGCCGTTTGTTACCAGAATTGGTGCGGGTTCTTCACGCATCTTTTCGCGTGAAAGCACTTCATTTGGCCTTTTTGCCTGCTCGCTTTTTACCGAAGCGTGAAGATTTTCTGTATTGCCATTATAAAGACAGTAACGGATCCCAGTACCAAATCCACGTGTCCACGCATCCAAGCGCTCCCGCTGTGAATTAATTAGGGCATTGAGGGGGTAGAGGAAAAGGGCCCTGACGCCGACAAGTGGGTTGTTGCTATTTTCATGTAATTCTCTGTAGAGGTCTTCCAGCACAGGAACCATAAAACATTCCGTTTTGCCTGACCCCGTACCACTTGTCACCACTACCGAATGTTTATCTTCCAGTAAAGCCTTCCAACTGGCTAGCTGGTGAGTGAAGGGTTTCCAGTCTGCACCAAAACGGTAACGACCGTTGTTATGATCATCTAGTGAATCAACAACAGCTTTACTCAGTAATGCCTTACCTTCGGTCAGGTTGCGCATTGTATAATTTGACTCTTTCCAGCCAAACATTTGCTGGAATACTGGTGAGGCAAGAAATGAGCCTGATTTCCCACAATCGGCACCCATTTGCTCTGCGAGATGCTTGCGTAAGTTCGGGTTTGTGATCCCCATAATACTGAGCGTTGCTTCGGTTGAGCGAGACAACGATTGTTCAATAAGCGACGAAAAAAAGCGTGTAGTCATCTTTAATCCTTTTTATTTTTTGAAATATAACGCAGAAGGCTGCACTGGAATATGGCCTTGAACCAGCGAGAATCGAAGTCCCGAACTTGTCTCAGGAAAAATACGGCGCCAGGTTTGTGTTCAAACACAGTTTCAAAGGAAGTTTTACCGCTTGCCACTGCAGCCGCGAAAACAGGTAACCAGGCAACTGAATAGCGATAATCAGCCTCGGGATAAATATCTATCACTACATCTGTTTGTGACGACATCCAGTTATGCAGTCGCTTACAGCCATATTCTGGCCACCGAGCTTCACTGTGTTCGCGTAAAAGCTCCTGATACCACTCGCGGACAAAGGATGTTGGAATGGGAGGAGGGAATTTCCCATAACTTAACCATTTTTCAACTTCATCGGCATAAGTCGGAAATACGATCCCTAATTGTCGATACATCTTACTCAGCAGTGTTACCAAAACTTCATCTGGAGCCCCTTTTTGGGACAGGAATCGTTTGAAGGTTTCTGCTGCGGATTTAATTTCTAATATAGGGAAGAACTCCCAAAAAACAGGGAATTCATTCTCAATGCGGTTTAAATACTCGGCGGACATTTCAAATTTGAAGAGAGACATCGCCAGCGCTCTTGGATGTTGTACGAGTGCTCGCCATACTTCAAATGTAGCCAGCGGAAGATAGCCAAAATGTTCATAAAGACTGTGCATAAACTGCCAACCGGAGTGCGCAGGATCGGTAGCCATCTGATCAAGCACCAGCGTTATGGTATTCACTTTTGCCTGGGGATTAAAAAGTTGGGTGGCTTTCTGAAGTGAACGAACGCTACTTTCATCGCCATGTAAGGAAGATTCGCCACGAATGAAGCATGGACGAAACGCCATTTCATCACCTTCCTTTGGGACTACTAGCCAAGGCCCGTTTTTGCTAACGATTGAACTCAGTTCATATTCACCAACAGGTACACCCTCACTTAGCCTCGATGACAACGAGACTGCTTTTCGCTCTGGCTCGCTCAATAACATGATGACAGGAGAAGGGAGTTGCCCGGCACGATAGCTTGTCGACTGGCTGGTGAGAACTTCTTTTTCATAATCATAACGCAAACTGTATTTGTAGCGCCGAATCTGCCAGCTCATCGCTACGCCAGCACCTCTGATTCGCATATCCACAACTTGGTCAATTCCTGACTCAAGAGATAGCAAATTTTCAATATGCTCTCTTAGACTGTATAAATTGAGTTCAATAGGGCGTTCTCCTGCCGTATAAAACCATTCATGCCATGCCTGTTGACCATTTATAGTGCGTAGATGTAATTCCAGTGAAAATCGAGTCGGTTCACCATTTTTACCAAACAAGTAGGCTCTTGAACCAAGTAAATCATGCAAAGTGATATTTTTTTCAAGAAGGTCTCCATTTGCATCAAAAACCAAACAACCTTTAGCAGGATAAGGCAAAGTCAATTCAATTGAGTCAGCCCCCAAATTAGGATAAATTTCCAGAGAGATAAAGGCGGGAGGGATGCCTTCGGCTTTGAGTAATATCTCGGTGCGTCCTGCTGTGCGTTTTCGCGCAATCTCGAATGTTTTATTTTTTAAGACAGACATGCAGGGATGTTGCGTTGAGATGACAATGGTACCTTCATTAGCTTGATCGCCACCATGAATCTGAACATTAAAGTCTGCCGGTAATATTCCAATTTTTCGACGGAGTATCGTCTCATTATCACTATTCCTGACGGAAACAAATTGAGATCCCATCATCTCTTGTAACTGGCATTCTTCGATTGATTTACTATTAAAATAAGGTTTAAATTGGATATGTTTTACATCAGGATTTTTCGAGGTGACTTTAGGGACCCCAAGGAATGTTTCAGTAGGGTTGCATACCCAATTTACTCTTTTACCATAAAACTCAACCCCACCAGGGTTAGTCTGTTCTTTTCCAGTGCGTATACGATATATTTCATCTCCGGAAATAATTAATTCATGGCAACCTTTTACGGAGAGTGTTTCGAAGCCTAAGACTGAAATTGTATTCAAAGTCGTTTCATATCCTGAAACAGTTGTCTTTTCTCGAGGTAGAACAATAAGAACATCGCTGTTACGAACATTGCACGAAGCTTGCCCTTGTAATAGCCATCGTTCTCCTTCAGCAACAAAAGTAAGTGGAACCTCACCAATGGCGATTTCGCTATCATCCAGTTTTATTGCGCCAACATTCATTCCGCCTGCCCGAGCAACTAACGATAAACTCGCAGAAGGGTCATGTCTGACAAATCGTGATTCATTTTTACGGATGCGAATTCTGGCATGCGAATTTTCGAGGGAGGCATAGACTACACCAAGGCTTGCAACTTCGTTAATGCCTTCGTAAATAGCAAGTTCAAATCGTGTAGTTGAAGGTTCACTAATAATTGGAAAAGAGAGTTCATCTGGTAACGAAACTATCGCACGTATTTGATCCGGCGATTTTTCTGTCCAAAAGAACTGACAACCGGTACATTTATTTTTTTGTGAACGGGGTTTTGTTTCTATAGATGCAGTACGTAACAATCCATTTAGAAAGCGGGTGCCTGTTTCATCATCAAGTGGCATAGGGAATTCATCCCGCCATTTTGGATGCGTTTTATCAAGCTGCGCTACTGGTTCAGAGTCATCGCTTAGATTATACATCAGTACCAATGAGCTGAGTTTTTCTGCCATATGACTGATGAGCTCTACTGATGTGTCTTCAATAAAAACAGCTGGAAGCGAAGATCTTTCTATAATGTTTCTTACCAGCGAAAGCATGGAAAAACCTGCTATCTGAGCTTGTTCATACTGATTAAGGATCCGGGAAAATACGGTTTGAAAACTACTATCTGATTCCTTCAGTAAACGAAAAGGTAGACCACCCTCACTGAACAACGTTCCTAGGGAAGGTGCGAATAAGTCCGAGATGTGAGATCATCGTGTTGTAACCTGAACCCAGAATGAGTAACCGGATGAGCCAGCAACTGACTTTTGCCGACAGTGAGTTTTCCAGTAAACGCCGCCAGACCCG
>NZ_JBMKHT010000092.1:0-5771 GCF_049238165.1 Enterobacter cloacae complex sp. IR5422
CGGGTCTGGCGGCGTTTACTGGAAAACTCACTGTCGGCAAAAGTCAGTTGCTGGCTCATCCGGTTACTCATTCTGGGTTCAGGTTACAACACGATGATCTCACATCTCGGACTTATTCGCACCTTCCCAAGCTCATACGAGTCGCAATAATTGGTGTCCCCGCAGGAATTATATTTGTACTGCTATTTTCTACTGCATCATTGGTAATATGATCGATAGTATCTGTAAGGGTATGTTTATTCATATCCTTGACACTCATCCATGGAATATCCCCTTGATAATACTCAGGGATTGCTTTGCTTGGGGTACCTCCGCCAATAATAGTAAGAAGTATATTATCCAGCTCGCTTTTTACCCACCCCTCCGGCAATTTCCCCTCACTCATGCCTTCACCTCACCAAACGCTTCATTCAGCAACTGACGCTGCGCATCCGCCTCATCGCCTGCGCCCAGCTCACGCATCAGCGCATCCAATTCGCCCAACGCCTGTACCAGCTCACCCATCGCTTCTGCCGCCAGCACGTCCGGCTCCGGCAGACTGTCGGCGTCGATGCTGTCCTTATCCTTCAGCCAGGAGATATCCAGTGAATCGGATTTTGCCGTGCGGATCCATTCTCGGCTGAACTTACGCCAGCGGCTGGTCGCCTGGTGCTGGTCGGTGTTTTTGTTCTCTTCGCTGTCGGCGACTTCGCTCTCTTCGGCGTTAAAGCTCCACTCACCCTCGTTACGCGGGCTTAAGCCGTGCGGATCTTCGCCGTAGACGGTTTCAAACGGCTGCAGGTGCTGCTCGGTAAACGGCGTTCGCTTGCCGAAGCTCGGCATATTGGTACGCAGGTCATACACCCACACGTCGTCGGTGCAGTTTTTATCCTGATTTGGATTGGCAACCGTGCCTTTGGTAAAGAACAGCACATTGGTTTTGACGCCCTGGGCGTAAAAGATGCCGGTCGGCAGGCGCAGAATGGTGTGCAGATGGCATTTGTCCATCAGGTCGCGACGAATATCTGTGCCTTTGCCGCCTTCAAACAGGACGTTATCCGGCACGACTACCGCCGCGCGGCCGCCGGGGCGCAGGGTTTCAATGATATGCTGCATAAAGCACAGCTGTTTGTTGCTGGTCGGGTGCACGAAGGTGCGGGTAATGTTGGTGCCCGCGGCGCTGCCAAAAGGCGGGTTGGTGGCGACGATATCGGCCTGCGGTAAATTCTCGCCGTCGCTGCCCAGCGTGTTGCCCAGACGGATGGCACCGCCGTGGTCGAGGTTACCTTCAATATCATGCAGCAGACAGTTCATCAGCGCCAGACGACGGGTGCCGGGCACCAGTTCGAGGCCGATAAACGCGCGGTGGATCTGGAAATCCTGGGTGTCGCCATCAAGGTCATCCAGATCGTTAGTCTGTGACTTCACGTAACGGTCGGCTTCAATCAGGAAGCCCGCGGTCCCGGCGGCCGGATCCTGCACAACTTCACGCGGCTGCGGCTTCAGCAGATGGATAATGGTTTTGATCAGCGGACGTGGGGTGAAGTACTGGCCCGCGCCGGATTTGGTTTCGTTAGCGTTCTTCTGCAGCAGCCCTTCGTACATATCGCCGAAGTCGTCGCGGGACTTGCCGTGGTCGCCATTGTACCAGTCCAGCGCGTCCATATAGCTGACCAGTTCCGTCAGCTGTTTGGGCTGTTCAATGGTGGTGCTGACATTATGGAATACCGCCTGCACCAGCTTTTTCTCATCTGAGCCTAACTGAACCAGCAGGTTTCGGTAGAACTGCATCTGATCCTGGCCAATACGCGATTTCAGGTCATCCCAGCGGTAGCCTTCCGGCAGGTAGTCCGCTTCCTGGCCGGTCTCTTTGCACATTTTCAAAAACAGCAGCGAGGCGAGTTCATTGACGTAGTTTTGATAAGAGACGCCGCCGTCGCGCAGGTTGTCACACAGTTTCCACAGTTTGGCGACCAGATCGTTATTGTTCATTGAAGATCCCATATAAAACAGCGGCCCTTATCGGGGCCGCAGAAGAAGAAATTGCCGGGGGATGATAACGCGTCAGGCGAGCTCATCCCAGATGTAATCGCTGAACTTATCCAGCACGCTGTCGAGGTTGTCGTCAAAGGTGCGCTGTAACATTGGTTTACCGCCGCGACGGTGGAAATTGCCGGTTTTGAAGACGTCGTCGTCGAGCACCACTTTCTCTTTGAGCGCCTGCGCTAAACGGTCGAGCCAGCTTAGTTGTTCATCACTCCAGTCATTCTCGCCCTTGATACGTGACAGCGCGTGATCGACACGCTCGTCGAACGGTTTGAGCGCATCGCCCACCGCCGCACGGCGGATATGGCCAATCAGCCTGGCGGCAATATCTTCGTTGCGCGTCTCTTTCCACGCGCTGCGCAGAGAGGACTCTTCAAAATGCTGGCGGTCAAACCACTCCTGCAATTCCACCAGCCCTTTACGAGTGAGGTCGCGCGGGCGATTGATCACCGCCTGCAGCGCGGGCTGGGCGTTAGGGGAACGCTGCACCAGCGCATCAAACGCTTCCAGGAAATCCTGCGGTGTGTCGTAATCGCCATACAGCGATTTGACGCTCACCACCTCATCGTCGATATCGAGGAAAATAGGGGCCTCGCGCAGGGCGTTGATATCGGTTTTCAGCCTTTCCAGGCGGGCGATAAAGCCGGGGAGCTTATTGAAAATCTCGGCGCTCCAGTGCGGTCCTTTTTCCCGCAGGCGCGAAGCCAGGCCGCCGAAGTTTACGCCTGCGGCATCCATGCACAGTTCATCCAGACGGCGGACCTGCTTATCCACCGCTTCGCTGCGATCGCGATTATAAGTGGCGAGGCCAATGATTCTCTGCAGCTTGGCGACCAGCTGTTCATGGCTGTGCTCGGCAAAACTGCGGCCATCCGCTTCAATGGTTTTGTAGGTTTCTGAGTCGGTAATTTCATTGACCAGCGTTTGCAGTTCCACCTGTGGACGCACAACCACCGGGCGCATGGTATCGACGCTTTCCAGCGAGCTGTAGATATCAACACAGTCGAAAATCTTAAAGCTGGTTTTCCCCACCGACGGGCACAGACGCGTGGCACGACCCTTCATCTGCTCGTAGAGAATGCGGCTTTTGACTTTGCGCAGGAACACAATATTACAGATAGACGGAATATCCACGCCGGTGGTCAGCAGGTCAACCGTGACCACGATATTGGGTAGCCGCTCTTTGTTGAAGCGGACGATCATGCTTTGCACTTTCTTCGCGTCTTTATCGGCATCACCGGTGATCTTGATAATCGCGTCGTGCTCCAGCTGCGGATACTTTTTCTTAAACGCGGTGCGCAGCTCGTCAACCACCATGTCGGCATGGGCGTTGGTGACGCAGAACACCAGCGTTTTTTGCTGTCCGGTGGGATCCAGGTATTTGGTGAGCTCACCGCATACCGCACGGTTAAACGCCGGGATCACCAGGCCGCGGTTAAAATCGGCAACCTCAAAATCCTGATCGTCAGCCAGCGTGTCGTTGATCAGCTCGCCTTGCGTGTTCAGGCGTTCCACCTGTTCGCCCTCGGAAAGATAGACCCCATCCTGCGCGTTGCGGGTAACGATCTGAATGGGCGGATCCTGATCGATCAGGTAGCCGTCGATCACCGCCGTACGGTAGGTGTAGCGGTAAACTGGTTCGCCGAAAATATCAACCGTGTGCAGGGCTGGCGTGGCGGTCAGGGCAATTTTTAATGCATCGAAGTGGTCGAGAATGCGACGGTAGGCGGAAACGTAATCCAGCTGGCTGCGAAACTGCAGCTCGCCTTCGGTCTGCTCTTTATCGAGAATGTAACCGCGGTGTGCTTCATCGACGACAATACAGTCGTAACGGCCGACCGGCATCGGTTCATCTGATTGCAACGTGCGTTTAACCAGCGACTGAACCGTGGCGACGTGAATTTTGGTGCTGTCTTCCGGGAATTTATCAGTCAATCCTTTGATATCGAAAATGCTGTTAAAAGTGTCGCCGTTAATCCGTGTATCTTCAAACGATCCCAGCGCCTGCTCGCCGAGCGAGCGACGATCAACCAGGAACAAGACGCGTTTGAAACGCTGCGACTGGATCAGGCGGAACATCAGGGCGATGGCGGTACGGGTTTTACCGGTACCGGTCGCCATTGCCAGCAGGATCTCTTGTTGGCCGTTAACAATGGCCTTCTCTACCGCGCGAACGGCATCCTCCTGGTAATAACGCAGACCCAGTTCGCTCATTCCGGGGTTATCGGCAAACCACTGATTCTGTTTTTGCGGGTCGCTGCCCAGCATATCCAGCAGCTCTTCCGGGCGATGCCATTCCGGCAGCGCTTTCGACATATTGGTGGTGTGGCGGACGTCGCGATACCAGATTCCGCTTTTGGTCTTCATTGCCGCGCGGTATTCACGCCCGTTGGTGGAGTAGCAAAAGGGGATTTTAAAACGCTGTGTGCCGCTGGTATCTTGCCAGCTGATTTCGTAAACCGGTAGGGTTTCGTGTATATCGTCGGGGGTAAATTGCTCCAGAAGCGTATCGCGCAAAAACGCATTATCGAAATATTTACTGTATCGATAAGCCTCATTCAGCTTGCCGGGAACATCAAT
Organism: Enterobacter cloacae complex sp. IR5422; assembly: GCF_049238165.1. Taxonomy (NCBI): domain Bacteria; kingdom Pseudomonadati; phylum Pseudomonadota; class Gammaproteobacteria; order Enterobacterales; family Enterobacteriaceae; genus Enterobacter; species Enterobacter cloacae complex sp. IR5422. The sequence continues at coordinate 4,606 of NZ_JBMKHT010000092.1, forward strand.
ATTTTTACGTTTTGCTTCGACAACGGCGATGGGCTTGAGGCCAACGAACAGAACATAATCCGCAAATCCTTGCTTACCCGTTTCATCTACGCCCGTAGGCCATTCGGCAATCGCTTTATTAATACCCGGTTCCGGGCGAGCACCTTTGGCAAAGCGCAGCATTTTACTATCCGCCTGCCAACCCGCTTTACGTAACTGAGCGTCAATCAGGAAGCGACTCTCCTCTTCACTGAGATTCAGTGTACGCTTGACGGCCTGGTCGGTAATTTCTTTATGGTAGGCTTTTCTTTCCTGTTCCGTGAGCTTAGCCAGCTTCGCATTTTTCTCAGCTAACTGCGCTTCCAGTGCTGAGAAACGAGCCAATGTCTGTGCTTCAGTTTCCTGCTGCTTACCTTCAAGAATGGCAATATAACCGTTCAGAGCAATCAGTTTCTGCTGCTGTGCTTCGAGTTCAGCCTGACTGAGTGCTTTCTCACGTGACTGCTCTTCTAGCTTTTGTTTTAACGTCAGTACTTCCTGACGGTAAAGATTTTCTCCGCGCTCCGGTAAAACAAAAACAGGCACAGGGAAGTCATAATCTTTCGTAACCAAACGGTAGTACCAGACGCCCAGCCGAAAACCTAGCCGTAAGCACATCTGAGCATCATCAAGATCGTTATGGTATTCGTGGACAGCCTGGTTACCAATACGACGTAATTTATGGAACACGGAAAGAATGCTGTCGTCAACGAAGGCAATTTTTCCAAGCTCACGCAGGAGTTCGTGCTGATTTTCACAGGGAGGAATATCCAGCAGCAGACCAAGATGTTTTGCCGTCGCTTCGCCAAACATACGCATTTTTACCAGCGCAGTATTGGGATCATCCGGGTAGTTATTTTCCGCCGCACATGCAATGGCATAGGTGAAATCGTTCACGCCCTTCAGGAACTCAAAATTGGATTTATTCATCATTGTTATGCAGGCCTGCGCATACATTTTAGGAACATAATTTTTACTTTAACTTTCTGAAGCTTCCCGAGCAATGACCAAAATCACAGCAAGTTAAGGAAGTTGCGATTAAGTGGTCCGCAGCTCCCGATATGACGCCCCAAACCGTCCTTTATCGACGTCCTGTGGCTCAATTTTCCAATTTTCAGCCCAAAATCGTCTCTTCGTGGCTGATTTTG
>NZ_JBMKHT010000093.1:0-5668 GCF_049238165.1 Enterobacter cloacae complex sp. IR5422
CGGGTCTGGCGGCGTTTACTGGAAAACTCACTGTCGGCAAAAGTCAGTTGCTGGCTCATCCGGTTACTCATTCTGGGTTCAGGTTACAACACGATGATCTCACATCTCGGACTTATTCGCACCTTCCCTAAAGCAATAGCAAAAGCAGCGATAAAGAATATGACGCCTATCGACATCATCAGATTATTGGTAGAAAGCATCATGCTTTGGCTGTTAACCATCTTGTCAAAAAGCTCCCTAACAAACTGCCCACCTTGCTGAGGCGCCGAGTTGATGTACTGTGAAAGATCGCCTGTCGGGTCAACGACGGACGCCAGCTTGTCATGCGCAATATAGCGCTGGTCTTGCCATGACGTCGTCACCAGCGATGTGGCAAACGCGCCTGATAACGTTCGAACAAAGTTCATTAAACCGGCTGCCGAGGGCATTTCCGCTTCATCTACCGAGCCCATTGCAAGGCCTGTAATCGGGACATAGTACAACGGCATTCCCACCCCCATGAATAACAAGGGGACACAGATGGACCAGTAGTCCATATCGGTCGTCGCATAGGCGCGCCAGAAGGTATCGAGACCGAGCCAGGCGCAGCCAAAGAAGATAAGAATGCGCGGATCGATTCTGTTGGAAAGGTTAGCGGCAACCGGAGAAAAGACCACCTGCAGAAGGCCACCCCAGGCCACCACAATCCCGGCCCATGTTGTTGTATACCCTAAGTTATATTGTAACCACAAAGGCGTGAGGACATTCAGACCAAAAAAACACCCAAACGCAAGCGCGAGCACAAACATGCTGGCCGAGAAACCGCGATGGCGAAACACGCTGATATCGACAATCGGATGGTCAGCGGTCAGTTCCCAGATACAGAAACACAAAAAACCTATGCAGGCCACAATCGCCAGAACCCATATTTCTTCTGAGGCAAACCAGTCAAGGTCTTTCCCTTCATCCAGCATGATTTGCAGTGCGCCAACCCAGATAACCAGTAAAACAAACCCAACGATATCAATAGCGTTATTAACCAGCTCATCTTCGAAGATTTTCAATACTGACCACGCCACGACTGAAAAAGCGATGGCCATTGGAACGTTGATGATAAACACCCACGACCAGCTGTAATGATCGCAAATCCATCCACCGAGAACCGGACCAATAACGGGCGCCAGCAACGTGGTCATCGCCCATAGTCCCGTCGCCTGCATGGATTTTTCTTTCGGGAAAATACGCAGCAGTAACGTTTGTGATAAGGCCATCAGGGGGCCTCCTGCCATGCCCTGAAAAACTCGCATCAGCAGCAGCATTCCCAGCGAAGTGGAAAGGCCACAAAGCAATGAAAAAATACCGAACATGAACACGGAAATGGAGAAAACGCGCACGCCGCCAAACCGTGTGGTTAACCATCCTGAAAGCGGTACCGTAATGGCTTCAGCAACGGCATAGGCCGTGATGATCCAGGTGCCCTGGCTGGTGCCTGCGCCCAGGGCACCAGCCATATTGGGTTGAGTGACGTTTGCAATGGTCATGTTGAGCACGGCTAAAAAGTTCGCCATTGCAAGAACCAGGGCACCCACCCATAACATACCGCCCTTCAGCGAAGGAGGCTGGTTATCGATAACGAATGTAGACATAGCCCGGTTTCCGTTATTCACTTTTTAAATTAACTGTCGCTTTCATGGACAGCCCAACCCGCAGCGGATGTGCTGCAAGCTCGTCAGCATTGAGTTTGATGCGTACGGGTAAACGCTGAACAACCTTAATCCAGTTACCCGTTGCGTTCTGAGCAGGAATAACTGAAAACGCTGCGCCGGTTCCGCCATCAAAGCCTTCTACCGTTCCATGAAAAAGCACGTTATCGCCATACAGATCGCTTACCAGCTCCACTTTCTGCCCCACTTTCACATGCTGGAGTTGAACCTCCTTGAAGTTGGCATTGACGTGAATTTGCTGTACTGGCACCACGGACAATAACGGTGTGGAAGGTTGTACACGTTGCCCAAGCTCGACCTGGCGACGAGCAACCACGCCATCGACTGGCGAACGGATTACGGTTCTTTCCAGATCCAGTCTGGCCTGATCGCGCTTCGCTCTGGCAAGGACAACTTCAGGGTTGGTCTCGGTATCTGCGTTCTCAATCAGAACGGCATTCGCTTGTCTTGCACCCACCGCCGCCTGTTTTGCAGCATCTGCTTGCGCCACGGCGGCTTTAGCGGCATTCAGGTTTGCCAGAGCGGAAGCATAAACGTTTTGAATGCGCGTCAGCTCGTCGCCTGAAATCGCGCCTGTCTGCATGAGCGCCTCGCGTCGTTTGAGGTCAACCGTCGCGCGCTGGAAGTCAGCGTTTGCGGCATCAACCTGGGCCAGCAGGCGTTTTTGCTCTTTTTCATTAGCCACAACTTCTGCGCCGAGCTTTGTATCAGTGGCCTTATATCCATTTACTCGCCGAATGGACAGGTTCAGGTCTGCTTCCGCCTGATTAAGGGCTAGCTGCGCGTCGGTGGGATCCAGCTGGATCAGAATATCGCCTTTTTTTACCACCTGGGAATCCGTGACCAGGATGGCGCTTACCGTACCGGTAACGGCAGAAGAGAGTTGGGCTGATTCGACATCGGTATAGGCGTTATCGGTTTCAACATACCGGGAACCGACGAATTCCCACCAGGCAAGAGAGCCTGCACCAGCAAGCGCAATACTCACTGCAAGACAGGAGAACAAACGTTTTCTCTTTTTCTTTTTGATATCGGATGATTCAATATTTTGATTTTCAATCGCTGCAGAATGACTCATTTTATTTCCTTTCTTTCCACTATTTAGTTATTAACCTGGTGTTAAATAATCACTGTTTGCTCGAGGTATATCCGCCGCCTAATGCGCGCGCTAATGCGACGTCAATCGTAAAGGCACGAGAATTAACGTCGGCTAATTTTCTGCGGGCAGCGACCAGCTCGTCTTCCGAGGATAAGACGTCAAGATAATCAGCAACTTTTCCTTCATACCTTTGTCTGGTGAGCGAATACGCTTTTTCTGCTGACGCGACTGCCGCCTGAGAATACAGCATCTCGTCTTTAAGAGAGGCTCTGCTGGTGAGCGCATCGCTCACTTCACGAAGTGCATTCGTTAACGTGGCGTTATAAACGTTCACCGCAATGTCATATTCACCGCTGGCGTATTTCAAATCACCCTGTAGCTGTTGCGTATTAAATATGGGCAACGATATTGCCGGGCCAAAGCTGCCAATTGCTGAGCCACTCCGGGTAAGGTTGTTAATACCCAATGACTGGAATCCGGCAAAGGCAACCAGATTAACGCTCGGGTAAAAACCAGCTTTTTTCTGTTTAATTTTCTCTGCCGCCGCCTCTGCGCGTAAACGTGCCGCGACAATATCGGGACGGCGACCAATCAGATCCAACGCAATATTGGGAGGAAGGTCCTCATGCGCTAAAAGCGTTGCCTTAGGCGCGGTTATGGCCAGCGCCCTGTCAGGCCCGTCACCGATCAATGCGGCGAGGGCATGTTTTTTGATCGCAATCGCTTCATCTATTGCCACCAGGTTTGCTTTTGCGTTGAGTTGACGCGTCTCAACCTGTTGAAGGCTGGATAAATCTTCAAGCCCCGCGTCATGCCGTTGCTGGAACAACGCAAGCGTACTGGTTCGTATCGTCAGGGTATCGTTAAGCGTTTCGCGAACGGTGTATAAATGCGCCAGCTCCGCGTAAACGGTAACAACAGACGAAGACAGCACCAGTCTTGTTTGCGCTTTTTCCGCGACTGCCGCCATTTCACCTGACGTTGCAGCCGCGAGCGCCGCGCGGTTTTTACCCCAAAAATCAATTTCCCAGCTCATATCCAGCGTGGTGCGCCCATAGCTGTTCCAGTTTTGGGGTGTTGCGCTTTCAGGCGTCACATAGTTGTAACTCATTTTGTCCCGCATAAAGCTGGCGTTAGCGGTGACCTCGGGGAAAAGCGATCCGCTCGCGCTTTGGGTCATCGCCTGCGCTTGCTTCACGCGAGCGTCGGCGATGTTAAGCGTAGGGGAATTTTTGAGCGCGTCATCAATCAGTCCGTTGAGCTGCTCATCACCGTACTTTTTCCACCAGTCATCTTTCGGCCACTGGCCGTTCTGATGTGGGAAACTCTGATCGCTTTTAAGTTGTGTGACCGTCTTCATAGGCGGTGGGGTGCCGAGATCGGGGATCATGGCGCATCCGCTCAGGCTGATGGCGGAAAAGACAACACAGCCCATCACTATCCTGGACCGGGTTAAACCGGAAATACGACACCTCGGGAGTGCCTCCTGAAAACCTTTCATCAGTACGCTCATCATGCTGTTCATCAAGTAGTCCAAATGCAGTACCGTACAGTACGGTACGATTTATATCTTGACTTCTGAGTGCCGTCAAATAAAAATGTACTCGTCGGTACGATTACGAACCCTACTCACAGACGTGATTCCGAAATCAGATAACAAAAAGTGTTGGCGAGCGGCCAAATACCTAAACTACCGAGGAAACATATGGATAAAAGAGCGCTTAAACGGCAACAGATTCTGGACGTTGCATCCGGGCTGTTTCGACAAAAAGGATTTGATGCTACGTCTATCTCTGAGATCAACGCGATTGTGGGTGGCTCAAAATCGACAATTTACAGTCACTTTTCTTCGAAAGAAGAGCTATTTGTAGAATGCATGTCTTCTGAAACAGAACAGTATATTAAGAGCATGACTATTGAAACTGCTGGGCAGGTGCGCCTTTTCAGAAAATCACCACAGCTGGTCATCGAGCAATTTGCCGTTGCCTTTTTACGCTATATTTGTTCACCGGATATTGTGGACTTGCAAAGATTAATGATTTCCGAAGCCGGAAGGTCGGGAATTGGAGAGTTGTATTATGAGCGAATGCAAAAACTTCGTTCAAACGTATCGGCGCTTTTCACCGATTTAATGAATCAAAATATTTTAAGAAAAGATGACCCAGTGCTGGCCGCTGAGTATTTTCGCTCTCTTCTCCAGGCCGGTATCCTTGAACCCTTGCTTTTAAAAGCACGAAAGGATCAGCCGGACGAAAGTGAAATTGTCATGAAAGCGCAGGCCTCCGTTAATGCGTTTATGAAGTTGTATGGTCCTGAACAAAATGAGGATGTTGCAACGACATCTCACTAAAATACAGTAAGCATTCTCTCACCCTATTATTAGGGTGATTTTTTCTTTTTGGAAATATTATTTTCAATTGTCATTGGATGACATTGCCAGCGGACTTCTTGTAAATAAAATTTCGTGGATACTTATGTGTATAAAGTTTACTCTCTTAAAAGATCGTGAAGCTGTAATTAAGTCCCTGACTCACTGGATTGACTCGAATTTATACAGACCCATTACCGTTCTGGATGTGGCGCGAAAATCCGGTTATTCATTGGCTTATATTCAACGAAACTTTCGCCAGGAGTGTGGCATAAGTATAGGTCTCTATATCCGCAGCCGGAAACTTGAAAAAGCCGCGCATATGCTCAGACACACGCAGCTCTCTGTTTCAGATATATTTACAATGCTAGGGAAGTTGCGATTAAGTGGTCCGCAGCTCCCGATATGACGCCCCAAACCGTCCTTTATCGACGTCCTGTGGCTCAATTTTCCAATTTTCAGCCCAAAATCGTCTCTTCGTGGCTGATTTTGGCCCTG
>NZ_JBMKHT010000094.1:0-5648 GCF_049238165.1 Enterobacter cloacae complex sp. IR5422
GTCTGGCGGCGTTTACTGGAAAACTCACTGTCGGCAAAAGTCAGTTGCTGGCTCATCCGGTTACTCATTCTGGGTTCAGGTTACAACACGATGATCTCACATCTCGGACTTATTCGCACCTTCCTTAGGAGCAGAACTCCCACAGGACAGACCCGGACTGACGACTATTTGGCCTCTACGTTCAGATGGTTCAGAAGGTGTATGGCAAGTTGGGCCTTCAGAATTACGAAGCCGCATTGAGCAAGGTAGGGTTAGACTAGGGCGAGCCACTTCCTATGGTTTTGTCGTAAATTATCTTCCTGACGGTGCGTATGCAGCCGTATTGTCTGATCTTTTCGAAATACATGGTCGTGCTGAGGATGGCTCACTGATCGCAACAGGTCGCCGCGATACTCGCCGAGTTGCCCCCTCACAATGGAAAATTGCGTCTCATAATGCCTCAGAGTATGGCACAGCCCTTCTTCGCTCCTTGTTGCCGTCGAGAACTTTTCCATTCCCTAAATCGCTTTATGCTGTTGAGGACGCTCTTCGCTTTTTTGTTGCTAACAAGCCCAAAGCAATCATTCTCGATTTCTTTAGCGGCTCAGGTACAACAGCCCACGCAGTCATGCGCCTTAACAAGCAGGATGGTGGTTATCGTCAGTGCATCTCTGTCACTAATAACGAAGTCTCTGCCGACGAACAGAAAAAATTGCGACAACAGGGTTTTCGCCCCGGAGATCCTGATTGGGAAAAGTGGGGCATCTGTGACTACATAACCAAACCACGTGTACAGGCCGCCATCACAGGGAAAACGCCGAAAGGACAACCTATTAAGGGCAATTATAAATTTATCGATGAGTTCCCCATGTCTGAAGGCTTCGAGGAAAACGCCGAATTTTTCACCTTGACCTACGAAGCAGAGAAATCGGTTAGCCACAACTTGGCTTTTAGTCACATTGCGCCGTTACTGTGGCTACGTGCTGGCGCATGCGGCAAACGTATTGACAAACTGCCTGCTGCAGGATGGGCGGTGACTGATGCGTATGGCCTGCTGTCGGCTATGGATCAGGCCACACCCTTCATTGAAGCCATTAGCCACGCCAGTGACGTGCGAGTGGCCTTCATCGTCACCGACGACGATCGTCACTTCCAGGCTGTAAGCAGACGTTTACCAAAAGGCGTTGAGCCTGTGCGTCTGTACGAATCGTACCTGACCAATTTCAGCTTCACCAGTGGGGAATTAACAGAATGAAGTTCACTCTCAAGGACTACCAGCGGGATGCGGTGCGTGATTCGCTGGTGAATCTCAGAAAGGCTCGCCGTTACTGGCATAACGAGAGCGATAAGAGCGCCTTCTCTTTAACGGCTGTGACCGGTGCGGGTAAGACCGTCATGGCTGCCGCTGCGTTTGAAGCATTATTTCATGGCGACGACGAATTTAATTTCGATGCCGATCCCGGCGCGGTAGTGATCTGGTTCAGTGACGATCCTGCACTGAACGAGCAAACCCGTTTTCGTCTGATGGAGGCCAGTGATCGTATCAACTATAACGATATGGTAGTCGTTGAACACCCTTTCAGTCGGCGCAAATTTCAGGCCGGGAAAATCTATTTCCTTAACACGCATAAGTTTGGCAAAAACAGTCTATTGGTGCGCGGGTTTGATGATAAAGGCGGGCTTTTCGAGGCTGCCCCTGATGCACAGGCTTATACGCTGTGGGATACTATTCAAAACACCATCGAAGACCCAGATCTGACCCTTTACTTAGTGCTAGATGAAGCGCACAGGGGGATGGGATCGTCAACGACTTCCAGCGAAGCAGCTAAAAGTACCATTGTGCAACGGCTCATCAACGGTTCGGCTGGGGTAAAGGGTATTCCAGTAGTATGGGGGATCTCCGCCACAGTTGAACGTTTCGACAAAGCCATTGTGAATGCTGGTCATCATGTCAAACTGCCGAATGTGGTGGTTGACCCCGCTAAAGTGCAGGAATCGGGACTTATCAAGGACGATATCATTCTGGGTGTGCCTGATGAAGCTGGTGACTTCGATACAGTGTGGGTACGCCGTGCTGCCGACAAACTCAGGGAAGCGAGCGATGCCTGGGCAGAGTACGCAAGGCAGCAGGAAACCGTACGCGAAGTAGTGCCTCTGATGGTATTCCAGGTTCCCAATATGCCAGATCCAAACGAGGTCGGACGCTGGCTGGATACGTTATTCTCCCGTTATCCTGAGTTGCCCCTTGACAGTGTTGCTCATGTCTTCGGTGAACACACCACACAACGTTTCGGCCAACACCAGGTGCCTTATATTGAACCGCAGCGGGTGCAGGAATCAACCTGGGTGCGCGTACTAATTGCTAAAGATGCCATCAGCACTGGCTGGGATTGCCCGCGTGCCGAAGTGATGGTTTCCTTCCGCGCTGCCAGCGACAGAACACATATTACGCAATTGCTGGGGCGTATGGTACGTACTCCACTAGCAAGACGTATTCCGGGTAATGAGCGCTTAAACTCAGTAGAATGTCTGCTGCCCAAGTTTAATACTAATACCGTAGGAGATGTCGTCAATACCTTGTTTAAGGGCGATGATACCTCTCCTCCGAGCGGACGCATCCTTGTTAACCCAGTGGAGATGAAACCTAACCCGGCGGCTTCAGTTGCCGTATGGGAAGTATTTGAAGCGCTACCTTCGCAAACCCGACCACAGAAAGGAGCCAGACCCGCCAGACGTCTGACCGCGCTGGCACAGGAACTGGTTGATGACGGTATTCTTGAAGGGGCAGTCAGGAAAGCCCATGCTGCTTTGCACGCTGTTCTGGACAAGATCCAGACAGAAAATGCTGAAAAAATCAAAAACAAGCGCAATGCCGTGCTCGTTGTGGATGGCAAGGCAGTGGTTGCCAGCCTGAAGAACAAAGCTATGACCTTCAACGAATTCTGGGAAGAGGCGGACGTAGCGGTGATTGATGACGCATACCGGCGTGCAGCCCGAATCTTCAGCCCGGATGTTTCACGTACCTATGTCGAATATCTGGCCGATAAGGTTGCGGATCGAGAAGATGATGCAGAGGAATATCTGGAAGCAATCATGGAAGCTCGTGTGACCGTTGCAGGCATGGGGCTGGTGATGGAGGTGCAGGATTACTTCGATACCGAGGCCGATAAACTGGCGAAGGCGTGGCTGGTCGAGTACACACCACAGATCAAGACGTTGAAAGATGAGCGTAAAGAGGCTTACCGTCAAATCGTCGAAATGAGTACCGAACCGCAGGATGTGGATCTGGTCAGGCCAGAGAACAAGTTTGAAATGACCAGAGTGCGTGAAGGTGAAAAGGAAACTGACATTCCGGTCTGGAAACACCATTTGTTGTGTGACAAAAGTGGGAACTATCCGGCTCTGTTGAACCATTGGGAAACCAAGGTTTTTGAGATCGAAACCAAACGTGAAGGATTTGCTTTCTGGTATCGTAATCCACAGTACACAGGGCAGTCGTCACTGGGAATCGCTTATGTTGAAGCTGAACAGTACAAGATTGTTCGTCCCGATTTCCTGTTCTTTGCCGAACAGGATGGCAAAATGGTTGTGGACCTGGTAGATCCACATGGCCTACATCTGGCTGATGCTTTGCCCAAACTGAAAGGACTTGCTCTATATGCCGAACATCATTCTGATGCTTACGGGCGAATCGAATCTGTCGCCGAAGTAAAGGGTAAATTACGAGTGTTAGATTTGAAACGGCAGGATGTGCAGGATGCTGTTGCTACCGCTGAAAATGCAGAAACGTTATTTAGTAGCGGACTTGCTGATGACTATCAGTAATCTATAGAAAATTGCGTAACGAAACTGCATTTCAGTAATTGGTTGATGCAATACAAATATGGCCTTCTCACTGGGAAGGTCATTGCCGACTTACAGATCGATTTGGCTGCAGCCGAAGTTACGATCCCCTTCACCAAAAACTTTGCTCTCAACTTTGGTGAGGTAATCCAGTCGGGTTAACAGCGACTGGTAGTTCTGCTGGAAGTCAGTACTATTGTTATCCAGCACATACTTACAGTTTTCAGGAAAATGGACCAGACCAAGGTGATCGTCTCTCTCCAGTCTCAGGGCGCTGTACCAGGCTCCAGTGATCATCCCTCTCAGGTTATCGTCCTGATCGTAATCCCCGAGGTGGTAGTAAGCGTCTTTGTTGAACAACAGGCAAATGTGGTAGTGGCATTTACCTGACTCAGAATACTCTTTCGCCCATATAATAAATAAAGGGCAACGGTAGATGCGTTTACCTTCACGCTCCTTACGGGTACGGTCAGCCTCCAGTTTAGCTCTGAGGGAATCACGCATTCGGGATATCACCCCTGGTTCAAGATTAGGGAAACAGCAGATATTGTCTCCGTTATCGACTATCTTCGGATAGTGGAGATCGACACGTACAGCAATTAACCTGGGGTAACGGTTAGTCAAATAACATAATAATTTTTTAATCTTGATCTGATATTCGAGGATATGTACTCCATGAGTACCTTGATATGTTTTCATAATATATACCTGTATTTGGTCCTACGGTCTATAGCAGACCGTACAGGGATGCCATACAGGCAGGGCTATTCCTGGTCACTGTTGTCGGTATATACTGGTATCAGATCTTAGTACGGATATACTGATCTGATTACTACTCTTACTGGTGAATACAGGTAGTAAGAGTACACAATGCCATTATATAATACCTATCCAACATCTAAATTTGAGACGAAGGTAGCCCCAGCCTGTGATGGCTGTTAAAAAGTTACTCTGCAATTAGCTTCTGGAATTAACCGATGATTCCGTTATTCCAGTGCCGTTTCACAGTCGATAAACTGATACTCAATTTCTTTACAATCTCAGCCTGAGTAAATCCACCTTTCTTAAGTATTGTGATATCACGTCGGTATTTGCTTCCCTCCTTTCGTCCTAATTTCTTCTTAACATGTCGATATCGGCTTTTAGTTGATTTCAGATTGTGAATGTCAATCGTATCCTGACGAGCAATCAAAAAAGACAAGCAACTTTCAGCAGAAGGCTCTATCCTTGAAGCTGGATGGTAGCTGTAGATAAACATTTCTTTTTGAAGGCAAAAAAATAAAATATTCTGTAAGTCCTCCACAGTTCTGCCAAGACAGCTTAGATCTGGAATGACAAGCGTGTCCTGCCGGTTCATTTCATGATGAATCAATTGTCTGAGTAAACGTTGCTCTGAAACAACCTCTTTAATATCTACCTGCTCGATCACAACATGTTCAGGTAGAATATTAAATTTTTGGCATATCTCAGCAAGTGAGTGATGATCTGTAATGCTTTCTTGCTGTTCGCTACTGCATATGGTGTAAAAAAATGAACGCATCTGATGCACTCCGGTGTCATAAATTATTTTTTGATACCTGAACAATGTCATTTTGTATAAAAAATAACCAAAAATAGAGCGTGATTGCCAGCGATACTTTGAGTGGTAAAGTAGTATTTTACCTCTCATAATTGTTTGTCCTTCTTTGTTACCTCTTAGGGAAGTTGCGATTAAGTGGTCCGCAGCTCCCGATATGACGCCCCAAACCGTCCTTTATCGACGTCCTGTGGCTCAATTTTCCAATTTTCAGCCCAAAATCGTCTCTTCGTGGCTGATTTTGGCCCTG
>NZ_JBMKHT010000095.1:0-4767 GCF_049238165.1 Enterobacter cloacae complex sp. IR5422
CCAAAATCAGCCACGAAGAGACGATTTTGGGCTGAAAATTGGAAAATTGAGCCACAGGACGTCGATAAAGGACGGTTTGGGGCGTCATATCGGGAGCTGCGGACCACTTAATCGCAACTTCCTTAACAAATGAATCGGGTAGCAACGAGTACGGGGAGGCTGTTCCAGCTTCTGTAATTACTCTTGCTACCTTTTTTATTGTAATAAAATCAATGCCTAAGGCGCTTTTTGCTGGGCATAGACTTGACGGTTTAGTCTGAGATTTTCCCTTGTCTTCAAACCTATTTAAGTGGACAATATCAGATTAGCATTCTGTGCCTATTTGATAACAACAGGCACTGGTTCTCATTGCATAGTAGCTAACATTTTTATTGTTTTCAGTGCACTGGTAGCTGGAGAGCCAGGGGCGGTAGCGTGTTTTAAATTTGGCGCGTTGCAAGGTAACCACTCAAAATAATGTTCGCGATTTAACATGGCGATGTAATACGGAATAGTCTCGTGAAAATACTTGTTACTGGTGGTGCAGGTTTTATTGGATCTGCAGTAGTTCGTCATATTATTAATAACACTCAGGATTCTGTCGTTAACGTAGATAAATTAACCTACGCAGGTAACCTGGAGTCACTGTCAGAAATCGAAAATGATCCCCGTTATGCCTTTGAGCGAGCTGACATCTGTGACGGCAGTACTATGTCGCGCATTTTCGCTGAGCATCAGCCTGATGTTGTAATGCATCTTGCCGCCGAGAGCCATGTAGACCGTTCTATAACGGGCCCTGCGGCCTTTATCGAAACCAACATTATTGGTACCTACGTTCTGCTCGAAGCGGCACGTCAGTATTGGTCGCAGCTGGACGACGCGCGTAAGTCGGCGTTTCGTTTCCATCACATCTCCACCGATGAAGTGTACGGTGATCTGCCGCATCCCGATGAAGTACCTGCCGGTAGCGATCTGCCGATGTTCACCGAGACCACGCCATATTCGCCAAGTAGCCCTTACTCCTCTTCTAAAGCGTCCAGCGATCATTTAGTGCGCGCGTGGCGTCGTACTTACGGTCTTCCGACGCTGGTGACGAACTGTTCGAATAACTACGGTCCATACCACTTCCCGGAAAAACTGATTCCGCTCATTATCCTGAACGCCTTAGCAGGTAAACCGCTTCCAGTATACGGCAACGGCGAGCAGATTCGCGACTGGCTCTTTGTCGAAGATCATGCACGCGCGTTATACAAAGTGGTAACTGAAGGTACTGTGGGCGAAACCTACAATATCGGTGGTCACAATGAGCGTAAAAATATTGAAGTCGTGAAGACAATCTGCGCCATTCTGGATGAAATTATTGCCGATAAGCCTGCAGGCATTACTCACTTCGCCGATCTTATTACCTATGTAACCGACCGTCCGGGGCACGACCTGCGCTACGCCATTGATGCCAGCAAAATTAAAAACGATCTGGGATGGGTGCCTCAGGAAACCTTTGAGTCAGGTATCCGTAAAACGGTTGAGTGGTATTTGAAAAACGAAAGCTGGTGGAAGCGCGTTATGGATGGCTCCTATGCGGGCGAACGTCTGGGACTGGCGGAATAATAAAGGAAAATAAGATGAAAGGTATTGTACTTGCTGGTGGTTCCGGAACCCGTCTCTATCCGATTACGCAAGGTGTATCTAAACAGTTGCTTCCTGTTTATGATAAACCAATGATTTTCTACCCAATTTCTGTACTGATGCTGGCAGGTATCCGTGAGATTTTGGTCATTACCACCCCGGAAGATATGCCTTCGTTCAAACGCCTGTTAGGCGATGGCTCGCAATTTGGGATTAAATTATCTTACGCGGTTCAGCCATCCCCGGATGGACTGGCGCAGGCATTTATTATTGGTGAAGAGTTTATCAATAATGAACCTTGTGCTCTGGTGCTGGGTGATAATATTTACTTTGGTCAGAGCTTTGGTAAAAAACTTGAAGCGGCTTCACAGATGACCAGCGGAGCAATGGTCTTTGGTTACCAGGTGCAGGATCCTGAGCGGTTTGGCGTGGTTGAATTCGATGAGAACTACAAAGCGCTGTCCATCGAAGAGAAACCGTTAAAACCAAAATCAAACTGGGCGGTGACCGGTCTCTATTTCTACGACAGAAACGTTGTGGAGATGGCAAAACAGGTAAAACCTTCAGAACGTGGCGAGCTCGAAATTACTACCTTGAATCAGATGTACCTTGAGCAGGGTAATCTGCAAGTTGAATTGCTCGGACGTGGTTTCGCATGGCTGGACACTGGAACCCATGATAGTCTGGTTGAGGCGTCTCAATTCATTCATACGATAGAGAAGCGGCAGGGTATGAAAGTTGCCTGCCTGGAAGAGATTGCTTTCCGTAAAAAATGGCTGACTATTGAGCAGGTTTCAGAACAGGCCAAAAAAATGGCCAAAAATGATTATGGTCGTTATTTGCAAACATTAATTAATGAACAAAACTAGTCAGGCGCGTTTTATAAATGAAAATTTTGTTGCTTGGTAAAAATGGACAAGTTGGTTGGGAACTGCAGCGTGCGTTATCACCACTTGGAGAATTAATTGCGATTGATTACTACGATAAAGACCTGTGTGGTGATCTCACTAATCTGGAGGGGATCGCGGAAACTATTCGCCGGGTAAAACCTGAGGTAGTAGTTAATGCCGCAGCTCATACAGCTGTCGATAAAGCAGAAAGTGAATCATCACTCGCATTCCTGTTGAATGCTGAAAGTGTTGAAGTTTTAGCAAAAGAAACTGCAAGAATTAATGCGTTACTTATCCATTATTCTACCGATTATGTCTTTGATGGAACAGGCTCTCATTATCGGACTGAAGAAGAGGCTACTGGGCCGTTAAATGTTTATGGGCAAAGCAAGCTTGATGGTGAACTCGCTATTGCTAAATATAATCCAAGACATTTTATTTTCCGTACTAGTTGGGTGTATGCTACGCGTGGTGCGAATTTTGCTAAAACAATGCTACGGTTGGCAAAAGAGAAAGACATGCTTGCAGTTATCAACGATCAGCATGGCGCTCCAACCGGTGCAGAATTGCTTGCTGATTGCACTGGAATAGCCATTCGTACCGAACAAAGTAATCATTGCAATTATGGTGTTTATCATTTGGTCGCGAGTGGTGAAACAACTTGGTTTGATTATGCTAAGTACGTTTTTTCTATCGCAGAAAACGCAGGCGAATTATTATCAATAAAAGAGGTTAATGGTGTTCCTACTACCTCTTATCCGACTCCAGCCAAGCGACCATACAATTCACGTTTATCAAATAAAAAATTCGAAAAAGTATTCGATGTGAAAATTCCTAATTGGAAAGACGGTGTTAAGCGTGTAGTCATGGAAGTAATTAATAAATAATTGCAGAGATAGACGATGAAAATTATTAATACAAGCATTCCTGATGTTCTTATTTTTGAGCCAAAAGTTTTTGGCGATGAGCGTGGTTATTTCTTTGAAAGTTTTAATCAGAAGATCTTCGAAGAAGCTGTAGGAAGAAAGGTGGAGTTTGTTCAAGATAACCATTCTCAATCACAAAAAGGTGTGTTGCGAGGCCTCCACTATCAACTAGAGCCTTATGCGCAAGGGAAACTTGTTCGGTGTGCAGAAGGTGAAGTCTTTGATGTAGCTGTTGATATTCGTAAAAGTTCACCAACGTTTGGCAAATGGGTGGGGGTATTACTTAGTGCTGAAAACAAACGGCAGCTATGGATTCCAGAAGGATTTGCCCATGGCTTTTTGACACTTAGTGATAAAGCTCAGTTTTTATACAAGGCAAGCAATTTTTATGCTCCTCAAGCTGAACGTAGTATATTGTGGAATGACTCTGAAATAAATATTCAATGGCCTGATCATGATAATATTCAACTTTCTGCAAAAGATATGAAAGGAAAACTACTTACTGAAGCGGACGTATATTCCTGATTATGACTATAACTAATAAAGTTGCCATACTCCTTTGTACATATAATGGCAACAAATTTTTACGTCAACAACTTGATTCAATATTTAACCAATTATATACAAATTGGGTATTATACGTATCTGATGATGGTTCGACTGATGGCACACAAGATATTTTACTTGAATACCAGGAAAAATATGGCGAAGAAAAAGTTGCAATATTAAAAGGGCCGGGGAAAGGCTTTGCATGGAATTTTGTTAATTTGCTGGAACAGTGTGGATCCGGGTATTCATATTACGCTTTTAGCGATCAAGACGATGAATGGATGCCTAATAAAATTTCTGATGCCGTATCATTTTTAGAACAAAAACCGACAGACATTCCGACGGTACATTGTGGCAGAACATTATTAATTGATGAGAATAGTAATCCAATTGGTTTGTCCCCATTATTTAATAAAAAACCTTCTTTCCGTAATGCGTTAGTACAAAGTATTGCCGGCGGAAATACAATGGTAATTAATGACAAAGCAAGGGATTTAATCATTAAAACAAAAAAATGGGACGACATAATTTCCCATGACTGGTGGATTTATATATTAATAACAGGTTGTGGTGGCAGTGTTTATTATTGTGAAAATCCAACATTAAGATATCGCCAACATTCTCTTAATATAATTGGCTCTAACACAACGATGTCGGCAAGGTTTATTAGGGAAGGTGCGAATAAGTCCGAGATGTGAGATCATCGTGTTGTAACCTGAACCCAGAATGAGTAACCGGATGAGCCAGCAACTGACTTTTGCCGACAGTGAGTTTTCCAGTAAACGCCGCCAGACCCG
>NZ_JBMKHT010000096.1:0-4561 GCF_049238165.1 Enterobacter cloacae complex sp. IR5422
GTCTGGCGGCGTTTACTGGAAAACTCACTGTCGGCAAAAGTCAGTTGCTGGCTCATCCGGTTACTCATTCTGGGTTCAGGTTACAACACGATGATCTCACATCTCGGACTTATTCGCACCTTCCTTAGCATGATTCGCATCAGATAATGATTAATTGGCTATTCTGGCGAGGTGAATAGCTAAGCACTATCCGTTGTCATTATTTGCAGTTGTTAGTGTTTTGTAGAATTTAATGCTTTGAAATATTTTGTTAAGCTGTTGATTTTAAATGTTTTTATTGGTTGTGTGGAATGACTATGCAATATTGCTAATTAACTATTTTTGGCTTAAGGAAAATCAATAAATATTTATTGAATTTAATAGCAAATTATCAAAGTGATAAAATGTGAAGCTGTAGCGAGTTTTGTTGTTAAGGCATGACGATCAGTAAGTTAGCGCAAGGCCGTGATAACGAAGAACTGAAGATATGCATAATGACTGCATAAATGCCTGCGAGGGCTTAACAGCAAATTAACACCATTCCCGATAAACATGCGTTCGCGCAAAACCCGTCTAAAAAGCGCTGGTATGGCAGTCGGGATTCTCGTATAAAAGATAAAAATGAAACGTTGTTTTATATTGAGGGTATTCTGATGATTATCGGCAACATCCACCATCTGCAGTCCTGGCTGCCTGAGGATCTGCGTCAGGCCATTGAGCACGTTAAATCTCACGTCACCGACGCGACGCCGCTCGGCAAGCACGACGTCAACGGCAACAGTCTGTTTTATCTGGTCTCTGAAGATACAACCCAGCCGTTCGCCGAGCGTCGCGCCGAGTACCACGCGCGCTATCTGGATATTCAGATCGTGATGAAGGGACAGGAAGGGATGACATTCAGCACCCTGCCGCCCGGCACGCCGGACACCGACTGGCTGGCGGACAAAGACATCGCGTTCCTGCCGGAAGGCGAGCAGGAGAAAACCGTCGTGTTGAGCGAAGGGGATTTTGTGGTGTTCTGGCCGGGTGAGGTGCACAAGCCGCTGTGCGCGGTGGGGGCACCTGCTAAGGTCAGGAAAGTGGTGGTGAAGATGCTTGTAGAGTAACCCCTCTCCCAAGGGGAGAGGGTGTAAAAGTTCCCTCTCCCTGTGGGAGAGGGTTAGGGTGAGGGCATCAGGCCGCCCCTTCCAATTTGTGATCCAGCTTAAATTTCCCGCACTCCTTCTTCCCTTCCCATTTACCTCTCCTTTTTCTGCGTCATAGTATGATCGTTAAATTAATGAACGCTGTTCTATAATGTAGAATAAAATGATTCAGCAAGGAGATCTCATGCCGCAGTCCGCGTTGTTTACGGGAATCATTCCCCCTGTCTCCACCATTTTTACTGCCGATGGCCAACTCGATAAGCAGGGCACCGCCGCGCTGATCGACGATCTCATCAAAGCAGGCGTTGACGGCCTGTTCTTCCTGGGCAGCGGCGGCGAGTTCTCCCAGCTCGGCGCCGAAGAGCGTAAAACCATTGCCCAATTTGCGATCGATCATGTCGATCGTCGCGTGCCGGTCCTGATCGGCACCGGCGGCACCAACGCGCGGGAAACCATTGCGCTCAGCCAGCACGCGCAGCAGGCGGGGGCGGACGGCATCGTGGTGATCAACCCTTACTACTGGAAAGTGTCGGAAGCGAACCTGATCCGCTATTTCGAGCAGGTGGCGGACAGCGTCACGCTGCCGGTGATGCTCTATAACTTCCCGGCGCTGACCGGGCAGGATCTGACCCCGGCGCTGGTGAAAACCCTGGCCGATTCGCGCAGCAACATCGTCGGCATTAAAGACACCATCGACTCCGTCGCCCATCTGCGCAGCATGATCCATACCGTCAAAGCCGCCCATCCGCACTTCACCGTGCTGTGCGGCTACGACGATCATCTGTTTAATACCCTGCTGCTCGGCGGCGACGGGGCGATCTCGGCCAGCGGCAACTTTGCCCCGCAGGTGTCGGTGAATCTTCTGAAAGCCTGGCGGGATAAAGACGTGGCGAAAGCGGCTGAGTATCATCAGACCTTACTGCAAATTCCTCAGATGTATCAGCTGGATACGCCGTTTGTGAACGTCATTAAAGAGGCGATCGTGCTCTGTGGCCGCCCGATTTCCACGCACGTGCTGCCGCCCGCCTCTGCGCTGGACGAGCCGCGTAAGGCGCAGCTGAAAACCCTGCTGCAACAGCTCAAGCTCTGCTGAGCCGGACGATAACCATGACCATCGAGAAGATTTTCACCCCGCAGGACGATGCGTTTTATGCGGTGATCACCCACGCGGCGGGGCCGCAGGGCGCGCTGCCGCTGACCCCGCAGATGCTGATGGAATCCCCCAGCGGCAACCTGTTCGGCATGACGCAGAACGCCGGGATGGGCTGGGATGCCAACAAGCTGACCGGCAAAGAGGTGCTGATTATCGGCACCCAGGGCGGCATCCGCGCCGGGGACGGACGCCCGGTCGCGCTGGGCTACCACACCGGGCACTGGGAGATCGGCATGCAGATGCAGGCGGCGGCGAAGGAGATCACCCGCAACGGCGGGATCCCGTTTGCGGCCTTCGTCAGCGATCCGTGCGACGGGCGCTCTCAGGGCACGCACGGCATGTTCGACTCCCTGCCGTACCGCAACGACGCGGCGATCGTGTTTCGCCGCCTGATCCGCTCCCTGCCGACGCGCCGGGCGGTGATTGGCGTCGCCACCTGTGATAAAGGGCTGCCCGCCACCATGATTGCCCTGGCTTCGATGCACGACCTGCCGACCATTCTGGTGCCGGGCGGGGCGACGCTGCCGCCGACCGTGGGGGAAGACGCGGGCAAGGTGCAGACCATCGGCGCGCGCTTTGCCAACCACGAACTCTCCCTGCAGGAGGCCGCCGAGCTGGGCTGTCGCGCCTGCGCCTCGCCGGGCGGCGGGTGTCAGTTCCTCGGCACGGCGGGCACCTCGCAGGTGGTCGCGGAAGCGCTGGGGCTGGCGCTGCCGCACTCCGCGCTGGCCCCGTCCGGGCAGGCGGTGTGGCTGGAGATCGCCCGCCAGTCGGCGCGGGCGGTGAGCGAGCTGGATAACCGCGGTATCACCACGCGCGATATCCTCACCGACAAAGCCATCGAAAACGCGATGGTGATCCACGCGGCGTTCGGCGGCTCCACCAATTTACTGATGCACATTCCGGCCATCGCCCACGCGGCAGGCTGCACGATCCCAGACGTAGAGCACTGGACGCGCGTCAACCGCAGGGTGCCGCGCCTGGTCAGCGTGCTGCCCAACGGCCCGGACTATCACCCGACCGTGCGCGCCTTCCTCGCGGGCGGCGTGCCGGAGGTGATGCTTCACCTGCGCGATCTTGGCCTTCTGCACCTCGATGCCATGACCGTGACCGGCCAGACGGTGGGCGAGAACCTCGACTGGTGGCAGACGTCCGAACGCCGTGAGCGCTTCCGCCAGTGCCTGCGCGAGCAGGACGGCGTGGATCCGGATGACGTGATCCTGCCGCCGGAGAAAGCAAAAGCGAAAGGGCTGACCTCGACGGTTTGCTTCCCGACGGGCAACATTGCGCCGGAAGGATCGGTGATCAAGGCCACGGCGATCGACCCGTCGGTCGTCGGTGAAGATGGCGTTTACCGCCACACCGGCCGGGCGCGGGTGTTTGTCTCGGAAGCGCAGGCGATCAAGGCCATCAAGCGGGAAGAGATCAAGCAGGGCGATATCATGGTGGTGATCGGCGGCGGGCCGTCCGGCACCGGCATGGAAGAGACCTACCAGCTCACCTCCGCGCTGAAGCATATCTCGTGGGGCAAGACGGTGTCGTTAATCACCGATGCGCGCTTCTCGGGCGTGTCGACGGGCGCCTGCTTCGGCCACGTGTCGCCGGAGGCGCTGGCGGGCGGGCCGATTGGCAAGCTGCGCGATAACGACATCATCGAGATAGCCGTGGACCGACTGACGTTAACGGGCAGCGTGAACTTTATCGGCACGGTGGACAACCCGCTGACGCCGGAGGAGGGCGCGCGCGAGCTGGCTCGGCGGCAGACGCACCCGGACCTGCACGCCCACGACTTCTTGCCGGACGACACCCGCCTGTGGGCAGCATTACAGTCGGTCAGCGGCGGCACCTGGAAAGGCTGTATTTATGACACCGATAAAATTATCGAGGTAATTAACGCCGGTAAAAAAGCGCTCGGCATTTAATTATTTTTCACGCGACTGTCGTCTACGGAATATATTCCGTGGACGGCTTTTGTTTGTCTTTATTTTATCAATTTAAACAATAAGTTGTGATATATCGTTGGCATCACAAAAGCAAAATAACGTAATTCGGAAATAAGATATGACCATTGCTGGTTAATTGAACAGCTCATTACACTCCATTAACACGATGTTGTAATTCAGCACACTACATAAGGGTGTAATTCTGATGACGCAATTAAGGAAGGTGCGAATAAGTCCGAGATGTGAGATCATCGTGTTGTAACCTGAACCCAGAATGAGTAACCGGATGAGCCAGCAACTGACTTTTGCCGACAGTGAGTTTTCCAGTAAACGCCGCCAGA
>NZ_JBMKHT010000097.1:0-4224 GCF_049238165.1 Enterobacter cloacae complex sp. IR5422
CGGGTCTGGCGGCGTTTACTGGAAAACTCACTGTCGGCAAAAGTCAGTTGCTGGCTCATCCGGTTACTCATTCTGGGTTCAGGTTACAACACGATGATCTCACATCTCGGACTTATTCGCACCTTCCCTAAAATTTTAAATTAAACGCAACGATTTACAATCCGTTTTCAATAGGGGGGGGCTATCAATAAATACACATCAATTACTATTTAGCATTGCAAAACAATGATTGGATATGGTAACTGGGTAACGAATTAAGGACTTTAATGCAGGCAGTACGAATAGATAGAAAATGTGAGCAATGATTTCAATTTATTGGGGTATAACCTGAACAATAGTCAATGTTTTTGCTATACGTTTTCGCTGCCCCTGATGAGACCCGCGGCGACCTAGTCTGAACAGCGGCTGCCTCAGATTCAGGTTATGTCGCCCAATTCGCTGTATATAGCGTTTACTGATAACGTGATTTTCTTCTTCAGGCACGACGCAAACCGCGTCCGCCCGGTTGCTATCCATATCACTATTACCAGGGGGGCCTGGCTCAAAGATGTTCCGGTTGTTCATGATGCCAGGCCATGGACTGGCCATACGCGTAAAACGGCAAGTACTGACGTAATTTAGCCCAATGTAGCCCATTATTCGCCCATTCCAGCGCAGGTAATGGCGTTAGTGCCCCGCTATATCCGTCAGGCGACAGGCCGCTGCTTGTTATTTAAATAGCGGAAAATCGTGTAGCGGGTAAACGCCCATAATACATGTGCTGGCACACCCCGGGACGCCATTCCTGCCAGTCTCAAGAGATTCTGATGTGTACCGGACAGTACGCGAACTGGAGTTACCATGCCATTCAACAGCCAGATGGAAATAATGTTGATCTGAGCCAGAACTTTTACCATTACACAGCACACGTTCAGAACCGGAACAGGAGGACAGCAGTCGGAAGCAGATGTAACTGAATCACCTCAAAGCCCCCTTATACTCTAAATCAATAAGTTGGTATCAATTGTCAGCCTATTAGGCTCTGTTTTTATTAATATTGTCTATAATATCCGGATCAAAAACTTTTATAATTGAATGAGATATCAAATAATTGATAATCTCCGTAGCTTTTGATGTGGCAGAAAGATTTGCACCTGATAATAACAGTTCTCGTGCCGAATGGTATGCGGCAAGATACAAACCAATTTCAATCGCATTAATCATTATCTCATAATCAATCCAGCTATCATATACCACATTATCAAGGAAGAGGAAGTTCGCTATTGGTTTTTTTATTTCCTTAGCCATTTTGGCAAACCTGAATGCCAGGTTATACTTTCCGATGGAACGATATATTCTTGCCAGATGGTATAAACTTTCAGCTCTTAACGGATTTTCCTCAAAGGCCTCAAGCAAAAAAGGGATCGAATTTGAAATTCTCCCTAAACGTTCATGAATAAGACCAATCCTGAGCAAACTAAAATACCGTTCCTCCGCAAACCCGGCCAACGTCAGTCGTAGTAGATACCATTCAAGTGCTTTACTATACAACTCAGACCTGTTTTTCTCATCCTGCACTGCAGCATCATGATATGACTGTGCGCAATAAAATGCATACCTGGGCATGAGATCCTGCTCTGTACACTGATGGTATGCGGTTGCTAATATCTCTGCATCGTGATGGTACTTTTTACATGTATTGTTACGCGATCCGCTGCGCCCTGAAATAATGAAATGGTTACTATTAATAGTTCCGGTATCATTGTATTTATCTTCAAGATATTCATGTAACACACCACGCCATTTGAATGGCAATCCGTTACGGATAATGAGTTTTCTGTAATACGTAACAGAATGTGACTCATTACTCATTTTCAGGAAATAACTATGGTGAGTTAAATTCGAGGTATCAACACTTCCTTCGATCCTGTCATCCGCGTCAAAAAAGAGTATGTAGTCAGACATACCTTCGCAACGCTGCAGCGCCAGGTTTCGGTTATGTGAAAAATCAATCCATTGATCGTGATATAGTTTACCAGGGATTCCCTTTTGGGCAAAGAATTCCTTAATTATTTCTGATGTATTATCCGATGAACCCGTATCACAAATAACCCATGATGAAATCGGTATTTTATCTAATATATTAGAAAGGGTCTTTTGTATAATGTGAGACTCATCCCGTACAATCATATTAAGGCAGATTGTAGTCACGACTGTTCCTTTTTTAGATCCACGATCGTTTATTTACATTAATCGCATTTAATGAAACTTATGTAAATATGTTATTGATAGATTTTATCTATTTATTTTATGAATTTACATGCTATTTATGGCTTTGTTGAATAAATCGAACTTTTGCTGAGTTGAAGGATCAGATCACGCATCCTCCCGACAACACAGACCATTCCGTGGCAAAGCAAAAGTTCAGAATCACCAACTGGTCCACCTACAACAAAGCTCTCATCAACCGTGGCTCCCTCACTTTCTGGCTGGATGATGAGGCGATTCAGGCCTGGTATGAGTCGGCAACGCCTTCATCACGAGGAAGGCCCCAGCGCTATTCTGATCTCGCCATCACCACCGTTCTGGTGATTAAACGCGTATTCCGGCTGACCCTGCGGGCTGCGCAGAGTTTTATTGATTCCATTTTTGCCCTGATGAACGTTCCGTTGCGCTGCCCGGATTACACCAGTGTCAGTAAGCGGGCAAAGTCGGTTAATGTCAGTTTCAAAACGTCCACTCGGGGTGAAATCGCACACCTGGTGATTGATTCCACCGGGCTGAAGGTCTTTGGTGAAGGCGAATGGAAAGTCAGAAAGCACGGCAAAGAGCGCCGTCGTATCTGGCGAAAGTTGCATCTTGCTGTTGACAGCAACACACATGAAGTTGTCTGTGCAGACCTGTCGCTGAATAACGTCACGGACTCAGAAGCCTTCCCGGGCCTTATCCGGCAGACTCACAGAAAAATCAGAGCAGCCGCGGCAGACGGGGCTTACGATACCCGGCTCTGTCACGATGAACTGCGCCGCAAAAAAATCAGCGCGCTTATTCCTCCCCGAAAAGGAGCAGGTTACTGGCCCGGTGAGTACGCAGACCGCAACCGTGCCGTTGCTAATCAGCGGCTGAGCGGAAGCAATGCACGGTGGAAATGGACAACGGAATATAACCGTCGCTCGATAGCGGAAACGGCAATGTACAGAATGAAGCAGTTGTTGGGAGATTCACTGACGCTGCGTGACTACGATGGTCAGGTAACGGAAGCTATGGCCATGGTGCGTGCGTTGAACAGGATGACAAAGGCTGGGATGCCAGAAAGCGTGCGTATTGCCTGAAAATCCAGCCAGCTACAGGGTCGTTCGCACGAAATCTTATTTATTCAACAAAGCCCGACGAGCGTACCTTTTGGGGAAAACATCTTTTGAAAGACATAACGAACGGATATATCGTTACGTGATAAGTTATGATTGGAAAATAGCGTCGCATTCATTATCTCTCGTCAAAAATCAGGCCGAAGGTAAAGAGAAGATAATATTATTATAGGTGAGGTTTGTGTCGATGGGAATGATTATTAAAGGAAGGTTGCCAATGAATTAGCGGCTTTTGATTGGTCACCCACATATTTTTGGCTTCAGCACCGATACATATTGACTATCCTTTTATTCATTATCCGTGAGTTATTCATCCCCAGCTTCTTCATAATATGTACCTTATGGCTGTGTACCGTTTTGTGATCAATATCGAGGAGTAATGCGATTCTTTTATTGTTGTTGCAGGCAATGATTAACTCCAGAACCTGAAGTTCCCTGGAGGTTAGCGTACGCCGGGTACATAATCCCTGACAGCCATCGGCGGTTAAAGGTCTGTTGATGATGGCAGAGAAATCTGATAAAGATGATTCATCATTCAAAATCAATAAATTATCAATATCAAGCAACTCCCGAAACAGTCTGGAGAGGTCACTTTTTACAATTAAAACCAGCAACGCGCAGTGCGTAAGACGCTTGCGCAGGGAGTTAAGCAATGCGACAGTTGTGGCTGCAGATATATCCTTATGGATAGTGTTGATAATAACGGTAGTGGTCGATGGTGTGATGACTCCCTTAACCATATCCTGGAAGTTAAGGAAGGTGCGAATAAGTCCGAGATGTGAGATCATCGTGTTGTAACCTGAACCCAGAATGAGTAACCGGATGAGCCAGCAACTGACTTTTGCCGACAGTGAGTTTTCCAGTAAACGCCGCCAGA
>NZ_JBMKHT010000098.1:0-4106 GCF_049238165.1 Enterobacter cloacae complex sp. IR5422
CAGGGCCAAAATCAGCCACGAAGAGACGATTTTGGGCTGAAAATTGGAAAATTGAGCCACAGGACGTCGATAAAGGACGGTTTGGGGCGTCATATCGGGAGCTGCGGACCACTTAATCGCAACTTCCCTTACGATGGCAACGAAATCATAATTCAACGTTATAATCTTTAAAAACCCATCTGAGAAACGTATACATCGCAAAGAGCAGTTTTAAATCCCACTTCCATATTTTATTTTCTATTTTGAAATGAAAGTCACAATTTAAATCTATAATGAAGAGTAGTTTCCCTCAGTCTATAAAAGGAGATTGAGATGGCTATACCTGTTTACTTATGGCTCGAGGATGATTCAGGCCGGAGGATTAATGGATCTGTCGATATAAAGGGTCGCGAAGGTTCAATAGAAGTGATTGAATTTATGCATTCTATAGAACAGCCTATAGATAAATTCTCCGGAAAAATCACAGCAAAACGCATTTGTAGTACCTATGCATTCATGAAAGAGATTGATTCATCATCCTCATATCTATACAAAGCCTTGTGCACTGGGCAAACGCTAAAAAAAGCAGAGTTCATATTTTACAGGATCAACTATAACGGACTCGAAGAGGCTTACTTTAAGACAACGTTAGAAAATGCAAGAGTTGTTCAAATTGAACCTGTCATGTTTGATATTAAACATCCGCAAAACGAACACTATACACACCATGAATATGTAGATCTAATATATGAAAAAATCACATGGCACTACATTGATGGAAACATCATTCACTCTGATACCTGGAAAGAACGCGCTTAAGGAGAAAGTATGTCCTGGGAATATGATGTAAAAGAGCATAAATTTTATCTGGATGGTATTTACCAATTTGATGCAGATTATGCAGGTGCAAGTGGTTACAAAAACGATCCGTCACAAGAATGTGTAAAAAACAGCGGACCTTTGCCGAGGGGTACCTACACTATTGGGTCCCCCCATAATTCTGCTCATACTGGAAAATACACTCTTAGCCTCACGCCCTACTCTACAAATGATATGTGCGGTAGAGACTCATTTAAAATTCATGGTAAAAGCAGTTTGCACCCTGACGACTCTTCAGAGGGCTGCATCATTGCACCTCTGAGTGCCAGAAGGAGTATATGGAAAAGCAACGATACGGTATTGATTGTCAAATGAAGTATTTATTTTGTTTCTTGCCATTACTCATAGCAGCCAGTGCGTACGTCTCAGCAACCGAAATGAGTGGCTTCGCGTCCCAGTATTACGATGAAGACGACTCACTGACGGAAAATTCAACGACAGTACCCCTTTTCCCAACCATCACTATAGGCAATAAAACCTTGCAAATGGAGGCTACTCACCTGTCAGACATCACCAGTTCCCCCGTTAACAAAGACAGTTCCGCGCGCTGGATCTGCCTCCATGACGACGATGGCACGAATTACTGGTTCATCTCGGATAACGAAATGGGTGCAGGATTGTTAACGGCACTAGCCATAGCCAGGGATGGGATTCATAAAGAGTGTGCAAAAACAACGGAACCTGTCAAAGTCTCAGTCGCTAATGTTCCGTTGTTGAATGCTACTCACGGGAATTTAGTTAAACTGTTCGGTAATAAGGAGATCGCCAAAAAGAAAGCGATGCTCTTTTATCATGAGACACAAGTGCAGGATGGATTCATCCAGAGTAATACGGTCTCTTATTACTTCGATGGCGAAAAAGTGCGTGGCGTAATCATCGGGCAAATTACCAGTAACTAGCTTGCAGACTCCCTCTCCAGAGGGAGGGGGCGTTAAACCTGCCCGCCCAACTGCATATGCAGCAACGGAAACGGATTCCCTTGCCCGTCCACTTCCGAGCGTCCGACCTGCTCAAACCCCATATGGCGATAAAACGCGACGCCCTGCGGGTTCTGCTCATTCACATCCACTTCGTTCGCGCCGAACGCTGCGATGGCGTGTTGCAGCAGCAATTTCCCGACGCCCTTCCCGCGGCTCGCGTCGTCAACAAACAACATTTCAATGCGGTTTTCATCCACGCCTAAAAAGCCGTGAATAACGCCTGCGTCATCGCGAGCAATCACAACCTTGAGATTTGGCAGATAGGCGTTGAGCAATAGCGGGCGCAGCGCCGCAATATCGCTTTCCTGTAAAAAGTGATGGGTGGCGCGGACGGAGGATTCCCAGATCGCGACCAGACGCTCGAAGTGTGTGGGGAGTGCGGTTTCAATTTTCATGGGGGAGATCATGATTGGAAAATCCTACTAATGCAAATCACTCTATGCGGCCTGTTCCCCCTCACCCTAACCCTCTCCCACAGGGAGAGGGAACTGACCGTGCGATTTTTCATCCCCTACCCTGATCTCCATCACCGCATACACCCCGTCCTTCGGCACCACCACGGTGACGTTTTCCACCGGCACGCCCGCCGCGAGGTGGATGTCCTGCAGCTGCTGTAACGACCTCGGGTGAATATCCTCCCAGCCGATACCCCGCAGCACAAAGTCAATCTGCGGGCTGCTGGTGAGCATGTTCGACACAATCACCGCGCCGCCGGGTTTGACCAGCCGCAGCGCGCGCTGGAGAAAAATCACCGCGTCGGTATCGTTGAAGTATTCGAAAATCCCCAGCGCGTCGACCAGTTCGGCCTGATGCTCGCCCAGCTCCAGCAGCAGGTCCTCGTTACGCACCAGCGTATGGAGCAGGTTGCGCCTGAGCAGCGTCAGCTGTTCGCCCACCACAATGCCTTCCTGCGCCGCCATGGTTTCCGCCCAGCTCAGCGCTACGGGATCTTTGTCCACCAGGGTGAGATAGACCTGCTGACCGTCGAGCTTTGCTTCGCGCAACGCCTCCAGCACCGGAATGGCGGCACCGCTCGCCAGGCTGACCCAGTTGTTCTCGCTTTCATTATGAATGTACTTATCCACCAGCGCGGCCAGCACCCGGGCGCGGGAGCGCACGCCAATCGCATCGTTAGCGTGGATAAACCACTGGCGGCTGTCGCTGTCCATTTTTGTGCCGTCGGGCAGGCGGTCCTCCAGCGGGTTTTGCACCACAAACAGCGCCAGCGCGGAGGGGACCAGCCGGGTGCGCCACGCGGTGAGCGCCGGACGGTTGCGGAAGGCCTGTTCGGAATAGCGGTTCTGCGGAACAAGCACGGCCAGCACCCCTTCGTCGTATTCCACCCGCGGCGGCCGAAGCGCCGGCTCCGCTTTCAAGGCGCGGTCAAGGGAGGCGATCTCACGGGCAGCATCGTCTTTCATCGGCCACTGGTCGCTGACGTCGGGAAATGACGCGCTGAAAATCGTCATATTTTCCGGTGCATCGCCGCGAAAAGGCTGCCAGTTCATGTCGTCTTCCCTCCGTTAGGCTTTTAACGGAAGTCTATCCAGGCGTGCCAGTAATGCCCCAGGAAGAAAGCACGATTTTTATTGTTTCACCCACACCAGCTGGTCAACCCGGAAGCCCAGGCTGCGCGCGGTGTTCAGGTAATCCTGCTTCACCGCATCCGGGATGGTCGGCGTACGCGACAGGATCCACAGATAGTCGCGGTTCGGGCCGCTTACCAGCGCGTACTGGTACTTATCGTCCAGCCTGATCACGTTATACCCGCCGTAGAACGGGCCGAAGAAGGAGACCTTCAGCGCGGCCGTGGTCGGCTCGCCGGTAAAGTACGCTTTGCCTTCGCTCTCATTCCACTTGTTCTTCACCGGATCGTAGCCCCGGTTGAGCACGCTAATACCGCCGTCGCTGCGCTTGCCGTAGGTCGCCGTCACCTGCTCAAGGCCGCGTTCGAAGCGGTTTTCCAGACGGGCGACTTCGTACCATTTGCCGAGATAGCGGCTGGCTTCGAAGTTGGTAATAGGCTGCACGCCTTTCGGCGGCGTGGGGGATTTACAGGCGACCAGCGTCAAAGCAATCGCAACACCGGTCACAACAGGCCATAGCTTCATGAGAATTCCTTTCATTTGCACGGTTGGATGTTAAGGAAGGTGCGAATAAGTCCGAGATGTGAGATCATCGTGTTGTAACCTGAACCCAGAATGAGTAACCGGATGAGCCAGCAACTGACTTTTGCCGACAGTGAGTTTTCCAGTAAACGCCGCCAGA
>NZ_JBMKHT010000099.1:0-3997 GCF_049238165.1 Enterobacter cloacae complex sp. IR5422
GGCCAAAATCAGCCACGAAGAGACGATTTTGGGCTGAAAATTGGAAAATTGAGCCACAGGACGTCGATAAAGGACGGTTTGGGGCGTCATATCGGGAGCTGCGGACCACTTAATCGCAACTTCCTTAGCGCTTACCTCGTTATAAGCGTTATTGCTGGTGATAGTTTTAGCGGGAAATTAATCATCCATAAGAGAGCCCCATCACACCGCAGAATTACAGTAATTGCGTACATAAATTCAGCGAAAAATGACATAAAAAAGGCAGTATTTGTCAGACAAATGAAATGAGGGTAAGCAGGATTATCCATAAGATTAGCTAAGATATCCCTGATGCCCCGGATCGGGCACGAGAACGCCGGACGTCAGAAAAGTGCAGTATGTTTTTCATCAAAAATGCCACACGCACTGAAAATTATTTACTCCACAGAATTTGATTTAGCGCAATTTTATTAATGCACCTGATATACGGAATAATTAATCCGTGATTCATTTTTTTACAGAGCATTATTCCGGTTTAATATTCCCGAAAGAGTAACAGCATATCTCTTCGATAAAAAATGTTGATTATCAGAGGATTATCTAAACACCGATCTATGGCGAGCTAATTGTATTTCTGTACTATATTAAAGTTTGTAATGTATGGTAAACACAGCCAATTTAAGAGTTTTCTTAGACCAAAGACAAGGGTATGCTTATTTATATCGAACACAGGAAGTGAATTTCGGTCGACTTCGTTTACTGCAGAAAGCGTATTTCTGCTCTTTTTCTTCGTACTTGCCTGGTGCTCAGGTTAAGCAACGGACATCACGTCCCACCGTCAATAAGGATATGAGTATGGCTACCCAAACGATGATGCAAAAACTTAACGCGCAGATGAACCTTGAGTTCTACGCCTCCAACCTGCACCTTCACTTAAGTGCCTGGTGCGCTGAGAATAGCCTCACGGGCTCTGCCACCTTCTTTCGCTCTCAGGCACAAAGTAACGTCACCCATATGATGCGCGTTTTTAACTTCCTGAAAGCTGCCGGGGCAAACCCTGTTGTTAAAGCCCTTGATGGGATAAACGAGAGCTACTCTTGTCTGGAAGAACTGTTTCAGAAAACGCTTGAAGAGTATGAGCAACGCTGCAGCACCCTCAACAAACTGGCCGATGAAGCCAAAGCGCAGCAGGACATTACGACGCTGAGATTCTTACGCGATATGGATAAAGAGCAGCAGCAGGATGGCCTGCTGCTGAAGACGCTGGCGGATGAGCTGCATAACGCGCAGCAGGCAGGTTTATGTCCTGAGCAAACCGACCGTCACCTGCTCGACATTGTGGCGGTGCAGCACCACTGAGTTTCTGGCCTGCTTCCGTCCCGGGGAGCAGGTCCCCTTCCCCTCTCCAACCTTCTGCTTTTGCTGAAATTTAACAAATCAGATCTGGCTCCCAATGATTAACCACACAACGTGTGATGATTTATTTAATTACATAATCATTGACGAGGGAGCATCATGATCACCATTGAGTTTGTTGTCATTCTCCTCTGCCTGCTGACGGGTACGCGTTTCGGCGGTATGGGGCTTGGGTTAATCAGCGGTATTGGTCTTTTTATTTTATGTTTCGTCTTTGGTCTGCAGCCGGGTAAACCCCCGGTTGACGTCATGTTGACCATCCTCGCGGTGATTGGCTGTGCCGCTACCCTGCAAACGGCGGGCGGTCTCAACGTCATGATGCAGTTTGCGGAACGTCTGCTGCGCAAACACCCGCAGCACATCACCCTGCTCGCTCCGTTTACCACCTGGATGCTGACCTTTCTGTGCGGCACCGGCCATGTGGTCTACACCATGTTCCCGATTATTGCGGATATCGCCCTGAAAAAAGGGATCCGCCCGGAGCGCCCTATGGCCGTGGCGTCGGTCGCGTCGCAGATGGCGATCACGGCCTCCCCCGTTTCCGTTGCCGTCGTGTCGCTGGTGTCCATCCTGGCAGCCCAGCATGGGATCGGCCACGCGTGGGGAATTCTGGAAATTCTCGCCGTGTCGGTTCCCGCTTCACTTTTCGGCGTGGCTATTGCTGCACTGTGGAGTTTACGCCGCGGGAAAGATTTGGCGGACGACATGGAGTTTCAGGAAAAGCTAAAAGATCCTAAGCAGCGCGAGTTTATCTACGGCGGAACAGAGACGTTAATGAATCAGCGTTTCCCAAAACAGGCCTACTGGTCCACGTGGATTTTCTTTGCCGGCATTGCCGTGGTCGTTCTGCTGGGGGCCTTCCCTGAGCTGCGCCCCGCCTTTGAACTGAAAGGCAAAATGACGGCGCTGTCGATGAACCTTGTCATCCAGATGATGATGCTAATTGCGGGTGCCGTGATGCTGATGGCCTGTAAGGTCAATGCCTCCGCGATTTCCAACGGCGCGGTGTTCAAGGCCGGTATGGTTGCGATCTTCTCGGTATTCGGCGTGGCGTGGATGAGCGATACCTTTTTCCAGGCGCATCTCGACGAGTTAAAGCTGGCCCTGGAAGGCGTGGTGAAAAGCCACCCGTGGACATATGCGATTGTGCTGTTTCTGGTGTCAAAACTGGTGAACAGCCAGGCGGCGGCGCTGACGGCGGTTGCGCCGATGGGGTTGATGTTGGGCATCGACCCGAAAATGCTGATCGCCTTTTTCCCGGCGTCCTACGGCTATTTTGTCCTGCCGACCTATCCCAGCGATTTGGCCTGCATCGGCTTTGACCGGTCAGGCACGACCCGCATCGGTAAATTTATCATCAACCACAGCTTTATTTTGCCAGGGCTGATTGGGGTAAGCTGCGCGTGTGCCGCGAGCTACCTGCTGGTCCAGACGTTCTTCTGATAACATCAAAGGGCGACGCACGCCGTCGCCCATTTCCCTGCGTCAGTGGGACTCACCCTGCGGCGTGAATCGCAGCTCGATCAGCGCGATGGCTTTCTGGATCGCACGAAGCGTTACCGGGTCAGCGGCAGCAGGATGGCTGGCGAAGTCGATGTTTTTCAGCTGGGTAGACATCTTCTCGCGCACTTCAACCGGCGCAATCACGTCCAGAACATCCAGGATTTGTTTGATAACCAGCTGGCAGGCGACAACGTCAGAGACCAGTTCCTGATCGGCGCTCAGGTTTTGTGACATGGGGTTTCTCCTTATTTAAAGGCCGCCATAGTATCAAAACACGCCCCCTGACATCTTCCCTTCAACGTCTGCAGGTATAAAAAAACCTGCCGAAGCAGGTTTTTTTATCAGAACATGGCGCCCGGCGGCACGTCTTTGAACGTGCGGCAGTAATTGGCCCACATACTTTTCAGGATTTTGCGCAGTTTCACAGTGATGCTCCATCAACGTGTTATACAACTTTATCGTCAATGCGCCTATAATATGACCACCATCACAAAAATCAATGCTTTTGTGATAGAAATCACAATTTAATCAGAATGGGGTCTGATCGCGTTCACCATCGACCCGTTGCGAAGAGTGAGGGCAGATTGTCCGGCTATTCCAGCCATTGCGGCGGGCATCTGCGGGTACGATAACGTATTTCCATCCACTCAGAGCGAACCATGAAAAGAGTCATTGTAGCCGGCACACTCCTCCTGCTCGCGGGGTGCAGCATTAACCGCCAGGCTGAAGTCAGCAGCCTCGATGCGCCGAACGGCATCGTCCGCCTTAACTACGGTCAGGCAGCGCTGCAAAATGCGTATTCCGATGAGTATGTGAATAACGGTACGGCGGCAAAAGCGTGTCAGAGCATGGGGTACGCCACGGCCTCAGCCTATGGTCAGCCCATTAAAACCTGCACCCTCATTAGCGGCTCGTTGTGTCTGAACGAGAGCGTGACTATCCAGTATAAATGTATGGGTTATGCCGTGAACCTAAGGAAGGTGCGAATAAGTCCGAGATGTGAGATCATCGTGTTGTAACCTGAACCCAGAATGAGTAACCGGATGAGCCAGCAACTGACTTTTGCCGACAGTGAGTTTTCCAGTAAACGCCGCCAGAC
>NZ_JBMKHT010000100.1:0-3926 GCF_049238165.1 Enterobacter cloacae complex sp. IR5422
GTTAAATCCTGCGTGCTGTAGACCGATCCGCCCGCGAGGTTTGTGAGTGACC
Organism: Enterobacter cloacae complex sp. IR5422; assembly: GCF_049238165.1. NCBI lineage: Bacteria > Pseudomonadati > Pseudomonadota > Gammaproteobacteria > Enterobacterales > Enterobacteriaceae > Enterobacter > Enterobacter cloacae complex sp. IR5422. Next base: position 53 of record NZ_JBMKHT010000100.1, read on the forward strand.
CGGTCTTCAGGCCGAGCAGGGTGGTCCCCTGCAGCAGTCCGCTGTTCTCCACCGAGGCAGCGTCCAGCGCCAGCGTACCGGCAACCAGCGTACCGCTGCTGATGATGCGGTCAGGAGCCGTCAGGGTCATGCGATCTGCTTTTGCGACGCCGGACTGGAGGATGTTCTGTCCGCTGAGCGCGATGGCGCTGGCGGTAAGCTCTCCGCCGCTGGTCAGGTCGCCGGTTGCGTTAAAACTCAGCGCGTTACCGGTGGATTTCCCGGCGTGCGCAAGGGTGCCCGCCGTCACCGACAGAGCACCCTTCGCCGCCTGCGTGCCGTTCAGCGCGGCATTCTGCGCCTGCAGGGTAAGCCCCTGCCCGCTCTGCAGATGCGCATCCCGGCCGGTGGTCAGGTCGCCGGTGCTGACGGTTAATGCCCCCGCCGCGTCCGTCTGCCCGTTCAGGCTGGCGCTGCGGGTCGCGGAAATCTGTACATTGCCCTGGCTGGTGGTACGGGACGCCTGACCGCTGGTCAGGGTGCCGGCCTGCGCCGTCAGCGCCGTCGCGCCGGACAGGGTGCCATTCTGTTCAAGCGCGTCTGCCGTCACGCTCATCGCCCCGTCAGCCAGCAGGCTGCCGCTGTTACGCAGGGTCTGCTGCGCCGTGACGTTTGCATTGCCTTTCGCGCTCAGCGTGCCCCGCTGCTCCAGGGTACCAACGCTCAGCGCCAGGTTGCCTGCGCTCTGCAGGGTACCGCTGTTAGTGACCGTCTGCCCCTTCAGGGTGACGTCGTTACCCTGCACCGTGCCGCCGTTTGTCAGCACTCCTGCGTTCACGTCAAGGTGGCCTTTCGCCGCCAGCTGGCCGCTGCTGGACACCCTGTCGCCGGAGAGGGCAATGTCGCGCCCCGCATTCACCTGCCCCTGATTACTGATGGCGCTGCCCGTCAGGCGGATATCGCCCGTGGCATCGGCCCGGCTCTGGCCATCCATCACCAGCTGTCCGCCGCTCAGGGCCAGATTCTCTCCTGCCGAGACCGCACTGGCCGTGGATGACAGCGTGCCGCCGCTGCTGAGGGTCGCGCGGGTATCGCTACCGCTGCGGGTATTCGCCAGCGTGATATCTTTCCCGGCCGCCACGCTGAGCGCGCCTTTGCTGGTGACGCTGCCGCCGCGCTGCGTCAGGCTGCCGTCGGTGGACAGCGTGGTGTCGGCCTGACCCGTCAGCGTCGCATCCGCAAGCGCCATTCCCTGTTTGCTCGTGACGGTTAGCGCCCCGCCCTGAGCCGACACGCCGCCGCCGTTGACGGTCAGGGTAGCTTTACTGTCCAGCGTCGCCGCGCCGCGGGAGACCAGGGAGGTATTGCTGAGCGTCATCCCCTGCCCGCTGCTCACCGACAGCGCCCCCGCGCTGTTTGTCCCGCCGCCCGTCGTCTGCACTTTCCCCGCAGCGGAAAGGCGCATATCGCCCTGGCTGGCGAGCGTGCTGTTATTGAGTTCCACATCCTGCGAGCTGGCCACATTCAGCGCGCCACCGGACTGATGGCTGCCGTTGAGGGCCACTCCCGCGCCGTTCGCGGTAATCGATCCGCTGGCCAGGCTGTTCGTGACCGTCAGTTTCCCGCCCGCGTCCAGCTGAATGTCGCCCTGGCGCGCGGTGAGGTTGCCGAGGTTCACCCCCACGCCCGTCTCGCTGGAGACCAGGCGGATACGGTTCGCATACATCCCGCCGAGCGCGCCGGTATCCACGGCCACCACGGGCGCGGCACCCTCACCGGCAATCGGCCTGACGCTGCCGTCTGCGCCAACGCGGTTCGCTCCTGCCGTCACCGTCAGGTCGTTCGCATGAATCGCGGCGTTCACTTCCGTTGCGCGCGCAATAATCGACAGCGCGTCGCTCTTGCTGGCATCCAGCCCCTGGCCTTCAACCGTGATGGCGCCTTTCGTCACCTCCAGCGCCTGCAGGTTACCGCTGGCGTCGAACTGCGGTTTCCCCGTGGTCAGGGTGACGTTCGGGGTGTTGATAAATCCGCACCCGTTACAGGTAATGCCGTACGGGTTGGCCACCATGACGTTTGCTGCTTTACCGGCGACTTCCGTATAGCCCTGCAGCTGCGAGCGGCTGGCGCCCGTGACTTCGTTGATAATGCCTTTCGCTTCCCGCCCGGCCTGCAGGTTGGGGTTGTTCTGGATAAGCCCGCCCAGCTGGGTCTGGGTTAAACGGTCCGTGCCGTTGTTGAGGATAAGCCCCTCTTTGCCGACGTTATACTCACCGAACTGGTTATGCGAGATACCCGCCCCGTTGGGCGTGGCGATGTTGACGACCGGCACCCCGCTCCCCGCCCGATCGACCGTGGTCTGCCCGGTTGGCGTAAGCGCCGCCGCGACGGCAGGTGCCATCGGCTGCCAGACCATCAGGCCGCAGACAATCCAGCTGATCAGACGCTGCGAGAAACGAACGGGTGGGTGACGGGTATCCATAGTCGTAGAGTCTCTTAAAGCATGAAGGCAATGCGCCAGTTAACGCTCACATGATCCGGGCCGAGCCAGTCGGGGTAGTGCAGGGGCGTGCCGACCGAAATCTGGCTGCTGTACCAACGCCCTGCGCTGCTCAGCCCCACCGAGCCTCCCCATAACGTGCCGGAGGCAAAGCGGTCCTGACGGTCTTTTTCCAGCCAGCCGCCGTCAACGGCGACCGTTGCGCTCACTGCGCCAATCACCGGAAGGGTGAAGAGGGAATACCCCAGCTCGTTGCGCCAGTAGCCGCCGTTATCCCCGGACAGGTACTGCTCTTTAAAACCGCGTACGGAGCTTTCGCCGCCGAGCGTCAGGCGCTCGGAGCCGTACAGCCGGTCGGGCGACCACTGGCCGTAGGCGCTGGTCAGCCACCAGGCGTTACGGGCGACTGGACGCTGGAAGCTGGCGTTCAGGCTCCATTTACGGAATTCCGCGCGCGGCATATCCCCGGACTTATCTTCGTCGGTTTCGGCATTGAACCACGGCATGCCGTGGCTCCAGGTCGGGTTGAAGGTCGCCACGCCGCCCAGCATTTTTTGCGTGTGCGTAATGCCCAGAATCAGGCTGGAGAGGTTGCGCGTGCTGCTCTGAAGCGGCGCGTCGTTGAGCCAGTTGCGGCTGGATCGCTGAACCACGCCTGCCGCAATGCCGGTTTTCACCTCCCCGTTGCGGAAGACCACCCAGGACGCGTTAACGCGGTGGGTTTTGGTATCGCCCGTGGAGAGCCAGTTGAATCCCTGGTTACTGATGGTGGTCCGGTAGTTACTCCAGGCGTAGCTGTAGTCCAGTAATCCATAGCCAAACGGCACGCTGACGCCCGCCTGAAAATTCTGCGCATCGTACGCGCTGGCAAAATCGCTGCTGCGCCCGCCGCTGACAAACCATTTATCCGCCAGCCCCAGCATATTATTGGCGGTGAGCACGCCGCTCAGCTGATCTTCGCCGGTACTCTTCTGCCCGCTATTATCCAGGCTTACCGATGCACTTAAGGGAAATTCCGGTTTTGCCGTGAGATTAACGATGGAATATCCGGCCTGCGTTCCCGGAAGAATTTCAATCTGAACCGGATCGGCGCGCAAACGGTTAATTTGCTCCATGCCCTGTTCGATGTCGCGTAAATTAAGGATGCCGCCCACCCGTCCCGGAAACGCCATTTTCAGCATACGCGGCGTTTCGCCTTCCAGACGGATCGCTTCCAGTCTGCCTTCCAGCACAACAATATTCAGCTGACCGCCGGAGAGATCCTGCTCGGTAAGAAAAGCGCGGCTGGTAATATATCCCCGGCTGATATACCAGTCAGAAATATGGGCGAGAAGTTCCGTTATTTTCGCCATATCCAGACAGCGGCCCTGCCACGGCGCGACAAGGGTCTGCCGG
>NZ_JBMKHT010000101.1:0-2939 GCF_049238165.1 Enterobacter cloacae complex sp. IR5422
GGCCAAAATCAGCCACGAAGAGACGATTTTGGGCTGAAAATTGGAAAATTGAGCCACAGGACGTCGATAAAGGACGGTTTGGGGCGTCATATCGGGAGCTGCGGACCACTTAATCGCAACTTCCTTAGTATGGTTTCGATTTTTCTGACAGGGATCGTTTTATATGCATGTGGGGAGGTTTTTTTCTTAGCATATAAAGGAATACCAATGTCTTTTTCATCGGATATTGTTTTGTTTTTAGGTAAAATAAGTATATGTATTGGTATTTTCGCCGGTGTAATGTTATGGATCGCCAATTTGCTAAAAAAATGACCGTCGCATTTTTCGTCGGAACGGTCGTTTTTTCCGTTTTAGTAAAGCGACGGGAAAAAGCGTCCAGTCACCGTTTACCCCGATGTTTTTCTTTGACGCACTCTTTTTTGGTCTGGGTAGTAAGCGAGACATGAACATTGCAGCATGTTCATTTATCGTCTTTTTAGTCAGTATCTGGGGATTAATTTATTTAAAATTAAGCACTCATTTTTGGGGAAGTCGCGAAAGTTATTTTGGTTTTGCGATCGCCGGAATTTTATTTCTGATTATGCATTGCCGCTATTGTGCAAAAAATGTCGTTATAAAAAATGATGGCCTGGCCCCCATGAGAGAGTTGATTAATATCCGGCGATCCGGCCTTACCAGCCCCTTTATATGGTTAAGCAGGGCCGGGTATCTGGGGTTCTTTATTGGCATGCTTCACTGAAGCGAGATGCGAAAAAACTGCCTCCGTGCCCATTGAGACTACCCCAGCCTCTCCACCCGCGTCTCCCCCTCCGCCATCGAAGCTGATACAGCGAAAACGATCGCTGCTTCTCAATCAACGTCGCCAGCTCCGGCGAGTGGCTGGTGAGCCAGATCTGCGAGTAGCGGCTGGCCTCGGCGATTAAGCTCGCCAGGGCGGGTAGCATCTGTGGGTACCTTCGGATAACTCCGCCGGTGTTGTCGCTGTAAAACACGCAGATGGGGAAGGCCAGGTCAAGGATACGTATCAGCTTTAGCGGCTGCGGCCACGCAGTCAGCGGTAGCCGACGGTGCTATCATTGTTCGCGACCAGGCTAACCAGAAGCAGGACGTCAGCACGCTCAGCCGTGACACTGACCATGCCAACGGCAGCATCGACCCGATCTTTAACAAAGAGAAAGAGCAGAAACGCCTGCAAACCGCGCAAATGATTGGCGAGATCGGCAATCAGGTTGCGGATATTGCGCGCACCAACGGCAAGATTGCGGCCACGGAAGCGGCCAACGAGAAGATGAAAACCGCGGGCAGCGATGCGCGTAACGCCGCCATCAGCCAGCTGAAAAAAGACGGTAAAGAGGTTACCGATCAGGCAATTCATGACCAGATGTACCAGACCTTCTATAACGAAGCGTTTAACCAGTCTGGCATGGGAACGGGGCAGAGCACCCAGCGCGCCATCTCGGCAGCAACGGCGGGCATTCAGGCGCTGGCAGGTGGCGATATTAAAGCTGCGATTGCGGGCGGTGCCGCGCCGTATATCGCCAATGCCATCGCGAATGCCATCCCGGAGACGGATCTTAAGGGACGCGTGCTGGCCCATGCGGTTGTCAACGCCGCACTTGCAGCAGCTTCCGGCAGAGATGCGGCGTCCGCTGCAGCTGGCGCGGCGGTGGGTGAGCTTGTCGGCAAAATTGCGGTAGACAAGCTGGCTGGTAAGATTGCGGTTGACGGTTTTGGCAAACAGGTCAGCGAACTGAGCGAGGAAGAAAAACAGACGGTATCTGCGCTGGCGACGCTGGCCTCTGGTCTGGCTGGCGGGCTTGTCGGAGACAGCAGCGCGAATGCGGTAGCGGCGGCTCAGGCGGGCAAGACGACGGTTGAGAATAACACGCTGAGTCCTGGCCATGATGAGGAAGAGTTTGAGAAAGAGCACGGCGACCGCCTCCCAAAAGTCTACAACATTGCCAGGCCTGGGGTGTTGTTTGACGAAGATGGTAAGCCGCTTCCTGGAACTGCTGGTCTTGGTATTGGGGCAGTTCCGATAGGTGGCAAATCTAAAGATACTCAGATTTGGACTGAAACCAAAAAAGCGGAGCCTGTTGACAATGCGTATGGACACTGGACGAAGCATGGAAAAGAGTTTCCCGAATATCAAAACTCAAAACAATATGTGGATGCCACACATAATTTTGTAACAAATCCGCCAAAAGGAACGCTCACCACAATACGTAAAAACGGTGATACGATTTACTACAACCCATCGTCCAATACATTTGCAGTCAAAAATAGTGATGGTGTGCCTAAAACAATGTTCAGGCCGGATCCCGCAGATCATGGCTATCCAACAAATTTGGACTACTTCAATGCACAAAAATAATGATTTATATATTTGCCGGGTATGTGGTGCTGAGCAGCTTGAGGCCCCTTGGGGTGATGATGGAGAATCACCAACATACGAAATATGTGATTGCTGTGGGGTTGAATTCGGTTACGAAGATTCAACATTGCAAGGAATTAAGAAATATCGGACAAAATGGTTAGAAGATGGAGCTAAGTGGCACAGTAAAAAATCGGAGCCTGAAAACTGGTCTGTTGTAGAACAGTTATCTCATATACCTGAAAAATATCTATAGCTTTCGATCCCGATTTCGTTTCAACCTAACGGAAACGGCTATTATCGTGTTGATTCGTATAACCCGGCTACAGGTGAGATAGTGTCACGTAAGTTCACGCAGTTCTCTGATATCACTGAATCAACAGCGACTAATTACATCCGGGAGGCTGTGAATAAATACCCTGCAGGTGCAACCATTGCTAAGGAAGTTGCGATTAAGTGGTCCGCAGCTCCCGATATGACGCCCCAAACCGTCCTTTATCGACGTCCTGTGGCTCAATTTTCCAATTTTCAGCCCAAAATCGTCTCTTCGTGGCTGATTTTGGCC
>NZ_JBMKHT010000102.1:0-2763 GCF_049238165.1 Enterobacter cloacae complex sp. IR5422
TCAGATCACGGATACGCTGCAGGTTGTTGTTGATTTCGCTCAGTGCGCCTTCTGCCGTCTGCGCCAGAGAGATACCGTCGTTGGCGTTACGTGCAGCAACGGTCAGACCGTTGATGTTAGAGGTGAAACGGTTAGCAATCGCCTGACCAGCAGCGTCGTCTTTCGCGCTGTTGATACGCAGACCGGAGGACAGACGCTCGATCGCGGTGCCCAGAGAAGACTGAGATTTGCTCAGGTTGTTCTGAGTCATCAGAGACAGGGTGTTAGTATTAATAACAGCCATGATGTATTCCTTTGAAAAAGTTATCAGATTTAGGCATCTGCCTACGGCTTTCTCACCGTCAATGAGGTTATCGACCGCCCTTTCTCAAGCTTTAGGAAAAAAAATCATTTTTTTAAACCTGTAAACTGCCCGAATTTCTCCCTCTTTATTTACGCATTGTTTTTTTTAAATAACGCTAATCTTTTTCTCGTTTCTGCCGATAGACCATCCAGCGATTGTCTCAATAAAGGATGAAAAAATGGCAAGTATTAGTTCACTCGGCGCAGGTACTTCACTGGACCTCAATACGTTGTATGACAATTTACAGACAGCTGAGCAAACCAAGCTAAAGCCTATCACTACCCAGCAAACGTCATATAAAGCCAAGCTGACAGCATGGGGGGTGGTGCAGACAGCACTCACTAAATTACAGACTGCTTCAGATGCATTAAAAAATACCTCTGCTATTGCACAATCAAAGGTTTCCAGCACTAACACAGCGTTTAGTGCGACGCTTGCCAGCAGCGCAGCTGCAGGATCTTATTCCGTTGAAGTAACGCAACTGGCGGCAGCGCAGTCTCTGTTGAGCCCTAAAGTCGGCAGCAAGGATACAGAACTCGGCGACAGCAGCATGAGCACGCGCACCCTCACAATCACTCAGCCGGGGCAGAAAGATCCGTTAACAATCACCCTGGCGAGCGATAAGACAAGCCTTGCCGATGTGCGTGACGCTATTAACGCCAAGCAGGGAAGCGTAAGCGCCAGCATCATCAAAGCGGATGACAACAGTTATTACTTAGCGCTGACTTCCCGTGATACCGGTATAGCAAACGAGATGACCATTACGACGGATGATAGTCAACTGGCGCAATACGTCAGCTACAATCCATCCAGCGCCACCAATGTGATGAGTGAACAGGTTCCAGCTGCCGACGCTAAAGTCAATATCAACGGTATCGAGATCGTTCGTAGCAGTAATGCCATCACGGATGCACCAGAGGGCGTTACCCTAAACCTGACGAAGACCAATAAAGGCAGCCCGGAGACATTGTCAATTGTCAAAGACAACCAGCCAATGACCGATGCCATTCAGGCTTTTGTGGATGCGTATAACTCTCTGCAGACCACCATTGCCAATCAGACGAAATATACGGCGGTAGATCAGGGAAGCACCAATCAGGACAGCAGCAACGGTGACCTGTTGGGCAACGGAACGCTACGTAATATTCAGACCCGCCTGCGCTCGATGATTTCGGCTAGTCAGGGCTCAGGCGATCTGGCCACCTTATCGCAGATTGGGATTACGCAGGATATCACCGGTAAGCTGACGGTGGACAGTACCAAGCTCAACAAGGCACTGAACGAAAAATCGGCCGACGTCGTCGCATTCCTGTCCGGCGATGGAAAAACCACCGGTTTTGCCACCCAGACCAGCAGTCTGCTGAAAGACATGCTCGGAACTGATGGTTCCGTACAGAATGCCACCGCGGGCATCAACAAGACGCTGAAAAAACTGTCGGACGAATACGATCGCGTAAACGCGCAGATCACTGCCACCATGGCACGTTATAAAACGCAATTTACCAGTCTGAGCCAGCTTGTCTCAAAGATGGATCAGACCGGAAGCTATCTGACCCAACAGTTCAACGCCATGAACCGTTAATAAATGATGAATTGAGGTTTTACCATGTATACAAAATCGGGAATTCAGGCATATGCTCAGGTCGGCGTTGAATCGGCCGTTCTGAGTGCCAGCCCACATCAACTGGTTGTGCTTCTTTTTGATGGCGCATTAAGCGCTATGAAGAAAGCCATCATTTTGATTGAACAAGGTGATATTCCCGGTAAAGGGCAGGCCATAAGTAAAGCAATCAATATCATCAGTAACGGTTTGCAGTCAGGTCTAAACCATGAGATTGGTGGCGACCTGGCGGCAAATCTCGATAGTCTTTATGACTATATGACCAGGCGTCTTTTACAGGCTAATCTTCATAACGACATCAATGCCATTAATGAAGTAGTGGAGTTACTCAATAATATTGCTGATGCCTGGAAAGAGATAGGCCCTCATTCTCAAAACATGCGGGACAATTACTAATGGACGTCCATCTCGGCTTGCTCCAACATTATCAGCAGTTATTAACAACCAGTAACACTATGCTTGTTCTCACCCAGGCGGGGCGCTGGGATGAGCTTATCGCTTACGAAGTTGACTACCTGACATCAGTTGAAAGACTGACTATGTTCCAGGATGCCAGCGAAATTCCGCCTCATATTCAGGCTCAAATACGCCCTATTCTGAAAAAAATACTCGATAATGAAATCGAGTTGAAAACCTTGCTGCACCAGCGTATGGAAGAGCTGAAAGCATTAGGGAAGTTGCGATTAAGTGGTCCGCAGCTCCCGATATGACGCCCCAAACCGTCCTTTATCGACGTCCTGTGGCTCAATTTTCCAATTTTCAGCCCAAAATCGTCTCTTCGTGGCTGATTTTGGCCCTG
>NZ_JBMKHT010000103.1:0-2729 GCF_049238165.1 Enterobacter cloacae complex sp. IR5422
GGCCAAAATCAGCCACGAAGAGACGATTTTGGGCTGAAAATTGGAAAATTGAGCCACAGGACGTCGATAAAGGACGGTTTGGGGCGTCATATCGGGAGCTGCGGACCACTTAATCGCAACTTCCTTAGCAAACTGATCGAGGGCGAGACCCCGGAACCGTTGCAACGCAAGCTGGCGGCCACCCTGCAGCGGCGCTATAAGTGAGCAATATAGCCCGGACCGATACATCAATAACTTTAATTAATTTAAGTTTTGGAATGGCCGATAACCATAAGGAATAATTCTCCTTGAGGTATTGGTTTATGTCGTTGAAAAAGTCGTCCCTGATAGTCCTGTTCTCGCTGCTTTTCTTCTTTGTTGTCAGCACCGTCACCAGCGTTGGCATCATCATTAAAAGTAATAATTCCCTGGATAACGTCAACAAAGAGATCCAGGTTGTGCTGTCCATTATTGACCCCATCAACCACAGCCGTACGCTGCGCGTGCGGGTGATGGAGTATGTGAAGATGGTGGAAGCGGGCAACGCGGCGGACGGCGCTGCAAAGCTGACCGCCGTGAAAGAGGCGCTGACCAAAGCGGACCACGCCTTTGCGGCCTTTATGGCGTCGCCGCGTCTGAGCGATGAAGCGCCGCTGGTGACTGCCTATCAGGACGCCTGGCAGAACTACCGCAACCAGGGACTGGCGCCGCTGATCGATGCTGCCGAGGCGCACGATGTCGCCAAATTTAACGCGCTCATCCCGGAAGTCTCCCGCCTCGACCGCCAGTACGAGATCGTTCTCGACCAGGTCCTTTCCGTCCACCAGAAATACGCCAAAAGCCTGAACGAAGATGCGAGCAGTAGCTTCGTCTCCGGCCTGGCGATCGTTGCTGCTATCGCCAGCCTGTTTGTGGTGGTGATTATCGCCGTTAGCCTGCTGATGAAGCGCTTTGTCTTTGCGCCGATCAACCTGGCGCGCGAGCACTGCAGTCAGATTGCGGCAGGCAAGCTGGACATTCCGGTGCCGGTGAAGGGGAGTACAGGCAACGAAATCGACCATCTAATGGGCTCGATGGAGCAGATGCGTCAGGCGCTGCTGGCGACCATCGCCCAGGTGCGCGATGCGAGTCATACCGTGACGCACGCCGCCCAGGAGATTGCCTCCGGGAATATCGACCTGGCGTCTCGCACCGAGCAGCAGGCTTCCGCGTTGACCCAGACGGCGGCCAGCATGGAAGAGCTGAGCGCGACGGTGGCGAACAATACCGATAACGTGTATCAGGCCGGGAAGCTGGTGCAGGACGCGGTGAAAAATGCCCACACCGGTGAAGCGGTAACCCGCGAAGTCATCGACACGATGAATACCATCGCGGCGAACTCGAAGCGCATTGAAGACATCACCAGCGTGATTAACAGCATCGCCTTCCAGACCAACATTCTGGCACTGAACGCGGCGGTTGAAGCGGCGCGCGCCGGTACGCAGGGACGCGGCTTTGCGGTCGTAGCCAGCGAAGTGCGCACTCTGGCGCAGAAAAGCGCGGTGGCGGCGAAAGACATCGAAAGCCTGATCGCGCAGTCGGTTTCCAGCGTGAAAAACGGTGCGGAGTTGGTCAGCCGCTCGGGCGAGGTGATTGATTCGATCATTTCGTCAGTGAATAAAGTGAATACGCTGATGGAGCAGATCTCCGTCGCCTCCGAAGAGCAGAGCCGCGGGATCAGTCAGGTCGGGCAGGCGGTGACCGAGATGGACGGCGTGACCCAGCAGAACGCCGCACTGGTGCAGCAGTCCGCCGCGGCAGCGGCCTCGCTGGAAGAGCAGGCGCAGCAGCTTTCACGGAGTATTTCGAGTTTTAGTTTGCCGGTGCAGGCTTGATGGTATTAAGGAGGCTCCTGAGGGAGCCTTTTATATTACTGTCATACATAAAGTCTAGCCTGCTTACTCTTTGAGTTTGTTTCAGTACCACTTATTGTATTTCACATATATAACAGAAATAACAATCACCCAAACGACGCTGAGTAAAGCAGCATGCCCCGGTATAAACCGTACAAACAGATATATTCCAATTACAATAAGCAACGCAGGAACCAGATAAAAAAACGACTTCAAAAGCCATAAAATTGCTTGTTTCATTTCCGCAGTATCTCGTACAAGGCGTCGCCTATCACTTGCTCGTTATTATCCCCAGAGTTTACCTGATAAATGATTTCAGACATTTGTGGTTCGATTAAGAAGTATAACATCTCGATATTTTCTTTATAAAGTGCCTGGTAGTACTGCGGATCCTGAAATTTGAGTCGATTAGCCGCAGATGCTGCTACCTGAGCCTTTGAGTAAAGCGTTGCACCATTAACGAACCAAGTCGAGAATGAGTTCACAAGCCTGATATGATTTTGCTTAAAATCTTTGCTGTTGATGATCAGGTTCGCAAGAGTAAAGGAGAGGGCTAGCTTGCTGGCTTTAGCCGATGCATGGTCAGCAGCTTTACCCAACAAGTTATGGATATTAGTAATCAGGTCTGTGCTCTTTTGTTCGCCAAGTCTAATAAGAGTTTTCCTAAAATAGATTTCAACCATGTCTAAAGTGACATCTTTTCGGTTGTAAATTTCACCTAAGGCAAGGACTAAGGAAGTTGCGATTAAGTGGTCCGCAGCTCCCGATATGACGCCCCAAACCGTCCTTTATCGACGTCCTGTGGCTCAATTTTCCAATTTTCAGCCCAAAATCGTCTCTTCGTGGCTGATTTTGGCC
>NZ_JBMKHT010000104.1:0-2529 GCF_049238165.1 Enterobacter cloacae complex sp. IR5422
GCCAAAATCAGCCACGAAGAGACGATTTTGGGCTGAAAATTGGAAAATTGAGCCACAGGACGTCGATAAAGGACGGTTTGGGGCGTCATATCGGGAGCTGCGGACCACTTAATCGCAACTTCCTTAAGGGTGGTGATGTTTTTTTCGTTATCAACCATATAATCGTGGATTGATTGTCCGATGATATTGTCGTCAGTATAAAGCAATATGTTTTCCAATGGGTTAAAATTTCCTGTTGATTATCTTTATCATAAAAACATCTTGCGTACTATTGCATTAATGTTGATTTAGGTTAAAGTGATTGTGTTTTTTTGAAATTTTATTTTGTCAGGTGAATTAAGCCAAGGATCGCCTGTTTTTTATTTTTCTATCAATTATCAATTTGATAATTATTTCTTCTATTTCCTCTTTTTTTTCTTCACTTTCGTAATAAAACATGCAAGATACCCTGAAGTTTGTTGTATCACATTGTTTGTGGTTATTTGTTTCGGATATATGTTTTATTTTTAAATTAACAAGGATTCGTCCGTACTCCCCAAGATTTAACTCTGAGTTTTCAAGTTTATTTCCACTTCTAATAAAACTATGCAAAGGTTCCGGGTATATAAACGAGCAACCACCTTCTGATATATCATTCAAGTGATATTTATAAATAGTGCCACTTCTGTATCTTCCAGAGCAATAAAACTGACTTTCGTACCTAAGGAAGGTGCGAACAAGTTCCTGATATGAGATCATCATATTCATCCGGAGCGCATCCCAGAGGGACATCATGAGCCATCAACTCACCTTCGCCGATAGTGAATTCAGCACTAAGCGCCGTCAGACCCGAAAAGAGATTTTCCTCTCCCGCATGGAGCAGATTCTGCCATGGCAGAATATGACCGCTGTCATCGAGCCGTTTTATCCCAAGGCGGGCAATGGCCGACGGCCCTATCCGCTGGAGACCATGCTGCGTATTCACTGCATGCAGCATTGGTACAACCTGAGCGACGGTGCCATGGAAGATGCCCTGTACGAAATCGCCTCCATGCGCCTGTTTGCCCGATTATCCCTGGATAGCGCCCTGCCGGATCGCACCACCATCATGAATTTCCGCCACCTGCTCGAGCAGCATCAACTGGCCCGTCAATTGTTCAAGACCATCAATCGCTGGCTGGCCGAAGCAGGCGTCATGATGACCCAAGGCACTTTGGTGGATGCCACCATCATTGAGGCACCCAGCTCTACCAAGAACAAAGAGCAGCAACGCGATCCGGAGATGCATCAGACCAAGAAAGGCAATCAGTGGCACTTTGGCATGAAGGCCCACATTGGTGTCGATGCCAAGAGTGGCCTGACCCACAGCCTGGTCACCACCGCGGCCAACGAGCATGACCTCAATCAGCTGGGTAATCTGCTTCATGGAGAGGAGCAATTTGTCTCAGCCGATGCCGGCTACCAAGGAGCGCCACAGCGCGAGGAGCTGGCCGAGGTGGATGTGGACTGGCTGATCGCCGAGCGTCCCGGCAGGGTAAAAACCTTGAAGCAGCATCCGCGCAAGAACAAAACGGCCATCAACATCGAATACATGAAAGCCAGCATCCGTGCCAGGGTGGAGCACCCGTTTCGCATCATCAAGCGGCAGTTCGGCTTCGTGAAAGCCAGATACAAGGGGCTGCTGAAAAACGATAACCAACTGGCGATGTTATTCACCCTGGCCAACCTGTTTCGGGTGGACCAAATGATACGTCAGTGGGAGAGATCTCAGTAAAAACCGGAAATAACGCCAGAAATGGTGGAAAAAATAGCCTAAATAGGCTGATTCGATGTGTTTGCGGGAAAAAAATCGGCCCAGATCCGCGAAATTTTAATCAGCGAGTCAGCTTGGGAAGAAATGACCTGCTTATTCGCACCTTCCCTAACGTTAATTCTTGGTGATGTCCTTCGTTGTAGTATTGATAATGATTCAGGAATAATGAAGCATAGAAGATTGTTTGAATTTCTTTTGTCAGTGATTCGATTGTTGGTTGCGAATTCTATTTTCCCTAATGGACTGTGGATGATAAAATAAAAAATGCTCTCTTTAGGAAGATCTGGATAATAGGTGGATGGTTTTATATAGAAAAAATTACCTTCTACTTTTTTTAGTGTCGACTGGTGTTTTATACCATTACAATAGAAGTACAATTCAGATTGAATCCTGAGTTCATCTCTCAGAATTGCAATAATTTCATATTTGAACTTTTTAGAAACTCCCTCAGACATATTGACTCCCTAATCCAAAAAAAACAAAATTTTAATTTATTATCCCATGCTGGAATCGTATTTTTCTTAAAAAATACGCCCTCATAACCTATTGTTTAATTTAAAAAAATAGGATAATCCTATTGATTGGTGGTTGACATTGTCGAACTTTCTTTGGTGATGCCTCTAATTGGTTGAATCTGATGTATAATGCGGGCTTTTGAGGTTCTCTCATGCCCAGCGTTAACGTCCATTGTCCCCGTTGTCAGTCTCCTCAGGTTTACCGCCATGGTCAGAACCCTA
>NZ_JBMKHT010000105.1:0-1906 GCF_049238165.1 Enterobacter cloacae complex sp. IR5422
CAGGGCCAAAATCAGCCACGAAGAGACGATTTTGGGCTGAAAATTGGAAAATTGAGCCACAGGACGTCGATAAAGGACGGTTTGGGGCGTCATATCGGGAGCTGCGGACCACTTAATCGCAACTTCCCTAGATTGAAATTAGATGTACGAAATTGGTTTTATATTTACCTCCCCGTGGAGGTTATGGTCTGATTCTACACACAGCAGTGCAACATCTGTCAGTACTTCTGGTGTCCTCTATTAAACAGGAGGACAGCTGCCAGGTGCCAAAAAAAAGTGGGGTTTCATCATGTATAATGAAGTCCATAGTTTACATGGTCATACATTACTGTTGATCACAAAACCTTCTTTGCAAGCGACAGCGTTATTACAACATTTAAAGCAATCTTTATCACTGAACGGGAAATTGCATAATATTCAACGTTCTTTTGATGATATTGCACCTGGCAGCATCATTCTGTTCGATATGATGGAAGCTGATAAAAAGCTCATCCATTACTGGCAAGATATTTTAAGCAGGAAAAACAATAATATCCGCGTGCTATTATTGAATACGCCTGATGAATATCCTTTTAGGGATATTGAAAGCTGGCCGCATATCAATGGCGTGTTCTACGTCACGGAAGAAGAAGACCGGGTAGTTGAGGGTCTGCAAGGCATATTGCGCGGAGAGTGTTATTTTTCGCAAAAGCTGGCCAGCTACCTCATCACGCACTCCGGAAATTATCGCTATAACAGCTCAGAGTCAGCACTGCTCACGCACCGTGAGAAAGAGATCCTGAATAAGTTACGCATTGGTGCTTCAAATATTGAAATCGCCCGTTCGTTATTTATCAGCGAAAATACGGTAAAGACGCACCTTTATAATCTTTTCAAGAAGATAGCTGTAAAAAACCGAACTCAGGCGGTTTCGTGGGCAAACGATAACCTCAGGCGTTAATCACATGAAGCGCACGTTGAGTTGGATCGCCGCAGCGAGTTTCCTGCTCGCTGCCGGGAATCTGAAGGCCGTCGAGGTCGAAGTTCCCGGATTGTTAACAGACCACACTGTCTCATCGGTCGGGCACAGTTTTTATCGAGCCTTCAGTGACAAATGGGACAGTACTTATACCGGAAATATAACAATCAACGAGCGGCCCAGTGCACGATGGGGAAGTTGGATAACAATAACGACCAATCAGTACGTTATTTATCAAACGTTTTTATTCCCCACTAAAATGGACTTCGATAAAAACGTAGCCCTGGCACTGGCCCAATCAGAAGACGCTATTAATCGCCTGCAAATAGATAAAGCCCTATTAAGCACCAGCGATTTAGCTAAAGACGAGTTCTAGCGAACCGATATGCGGAGGCTGTCATGCGTATTGCATATGCAGTTGTTTCGATAATGCTAATAACACCTATAAGCTGGGCCGGAAATATGACGTTTCAGTTCCGTAACCCTAACTTTGGCGGTAACCCTAACAACGGCGCCTTTCTGCTGAATGAAGCGCAGGCGCAAAACTCCTATAAGGACCCAAGCTTAAAGGATTTTAGCGTTGATACCCCATCCGCACTGGACAACTTCACTCAGGCTATCCAGTCGCAGATTTTAGGCGGGTTACTGACCAACATTAATACCGGCAAACCCGGCCGGATGGTGACCAACGATTTTATCGTTGATATCGCCAACACCGATGGACAGCTTCAGCTGAACGTGACCGATCGTAAAACCGGAAGGATCTCCACTATTCAGGTTTCCGGTCTACAAAGTAATTCAACTGACTTTTAAACAATAGCTAAGGAAGTTGCGATTAAGTGGTCCGCAGCTCCCGATATGACGCCCCAAACCGTCCTTTATCGACGTCCTGTGGCTCAATTTTCCAATTTTCAGCCCAAAATCGTCTCTTCGTGGCTGATTTTGGCC
>NZ_JBMKHT010000106.1:0-1679 GCF_049238165.1 Enterobacter cloacae complex sp. IR5422
CCAAAATCAGCCACGAAGAGACGATTTTGGGCTGAAAATTGGAAAATTGAGCCACAGGACGTCGATAAAGGACGGTTTGGGGCGTCATATCGGGAGCTGCGGACCACTTAATCGCAACTTCCTTAACCAACCGGATAAAAATTTCCCAAATGGAAATATGGCTACCGCTCATGCAGAAGTTGGTACTATCCAACAAGCCTACGAGCAGGGTATGACAACGGGTCGTAGCATGGAAATGAAAGTATCTGGTAAGCCAGTTTGCGGTTACTGTCTCAGCGATATAAAAAGTATGGCTGAAAAATCTGGCTTGAAATCGCTTACTATTTTTGAAGAGAAAAGCGGAGATACTTTGTATTGGGAAAAAGGGATGAAAAAATTCACCAGGAACGAAACTTATGAAAGATGAGTTTGAAGTCGATTTCTATCTGTACACCAGAAACTCTTTTTCACGGGTTCGTGCCCCCAAGTGGAATGATGTAGAAGAATTCCTGATGAAATTGAGGGGGAATACTGGCGGTGTAAGACTCCGCATTGTCCCCGAACCTGATATTGGGCCGATGAATTTAGCAGTATCTACAGATGATGGCTTCTATCTCTTGACGTTACTAGAGTGCTCGGAATCTGATTTAACGGTTCGTTCCTATTGGGATAAATCGAAATCTGGTATGGAGAAAAAAATACAGATTTATGGGGATTACTGGCCTGAACGACAACTGACAAAAGATTTTGATCTTGTTGTCAGGGTCTTTAAAGAGTTCTTCGATATTGGCAACGTATCAACGAAACTTCTTAATTGATGTATAAATCCCAGACTACAGCATCACTTGTGGTGCTGTAGTTGTTGAGAATAATTTCCTTGGAACGGAAATCGATCAGGTTAAGGCAGCTCAAGCACATGGAGCTGATGTACTTTCATGCACCGATGCTCCAGGTGGTGAAGCCTGTAAGCGAGGCGAAGCCGTTAATAAAGCTTATGCTGGGGCATTAGCGACAGGTACTGTTGCTTTGCTGCCAGGTAGCGCTCAGGCCTTATGGGGATTAGGCGCAGGTGCTAATGCCGGTATCAACTATCTGTCTGATGGAACTATAGACCCAACAACAGCTGTTATCGGTGGCTGGGTTAACGTGATCAGTGCCGGGAATAGTATTGCAGGAACGATTGGCTGGAATGCGGCTGGAGGTGCATTAGGAAACTGGCTTGAAGGGAAAGACCCAATTTCTGGTGCGGTAGTAAATGGCGCAGGTTCTCTTGTGGGTTATGGCGTTGGCAACGGCCTTAAATGGGGAGTTAATGCTGGCGCTAACTGGTGGAAAGGTGGCTGGGATCCCAAGTTTAACGCCGAGTTGAGACAGTTTACTGAAGTAAAAGGAGATTATGGTCTTTCAAAAGAAATGAAACCAAGCAATGTCCCAAGCTCGATTGGTGACATTGGTGGTAGTATCTCGTCAGAACTTGGAGGTAAGTATACAGAGTATAAAATGAAGCAAGCAGGAGATGGCAAATGAAAATACTAAAATACACTCTTCCTTTGGTTTTTTTTATAGCATTTAGGGAAGGTGCGAATAAGTCCGAGATGTGAGATCATCGTGTTGTAACCTGAACCCAGAATGAGTAACCGGATGAGCCAGCAACTGACTTTTGCCGACAGTGAGTTTTCCAGTAAACGCCGCCAGACCCG
>NZ_JBMKHT010000107.1:0-1631 GCF_049238165.1 Enterobacter cloacae complex sp. IR5422
CTTACGCTCAGTTCGCGCCTGGCGCTGCTGGGATACACCCGGCAGTGCGCGGTATATCAGAACCAGTCCGTTCCTGAGGTGGTTGAGCAGGTGCTGCGCAGACACGGGCTGGAGGGACCTGATTTTGAATTCAGGCTGGAGCGCACCTACCCGCCGCGTGAAATTATCACCCAGTGGCGGGAAACGGACCTGGAGTTTATCCGGCGCATTCTGTCTGAGGTGGGGATTTACTGGCGCACGGAGATGGACGACGTGCGCGGTCTGGATACGTACATTTTTGCCGACAGCCAGCTGAACTACCGGTTTGACGTGCGCCTGCCTTACAGCGAGCCATCGGGCCTGTTTGACGGCGCGGCAGAATCGGTCTGGGATGTGCGGACCTGGCACAGGGTTGCCACCGGCACCGTCGCCACGCGGGATTACAACTACCGGACTGCCTCCACGCCGATGGATGCGACGGTCAGCGTGCGTAACGATGCGGTCACCACCGGGGAGCATTACCGCTACGCAGCGCCTTACCGTGACGCAGGTGACGACACCAGCCCGGAGCCGGAAACCGAATCCGGCGCCTTTTATGCCCGCATCTACCACGAGCGGGAACTGAACAAATCAGCCCGCATCCACCTGTTCAGCAATGCTGCCCACCTCACGCCCGGGCAGGTGCTGGAGCCACAGGGCGATGTCATTACGGCCCTGAAAGAGGGGGTTGTCCTCACGCTTGTGACCTTCCGGGGAGCCCGTGATTCCCGCCTGCACGTGTCGGTGTGGGGCATGCCCTACACCGAGCGTTACTGTTTCCGCCCGGCGGACATCCCGCGTCCGGAAATTCACGGTACGCTTCCGGCCCGCATTGAGAGCCGGGAAAAGAACGATATTTACGCTCACCTTGACGAACAGGGGCGCTACCGGGTGAAGCCCGACTTCGACCGGGAAGGGACAGAACCCGGGTACGGCTACCTGTGGCTGCGGATGGCGAAGCCTTATGCCGGAGACACGCTGGGGTGGCACACACCGCTCACCGACGGGACCGAAGTGGCGATAGCGTACAGCAACGGTGATATTGACCTGCCGTATATCGCATATGCCCTGCACGATTCTGAACATCCGGACCCTGTCTCCCGCGACAACCACACCCGCAACGTGCTGCGCACCCCGGCGAACAACAAGCTGCGGATGGAGGATAAGCGCGGCGAGGAGCATATCAAGCTCGCCACGGAGTATGGCAAAACGCAGCTGAACAGCGGGCACCTGGTGGACGCACAGGGACAGCGTCGCGGCACAGGCTCAGAGCTGCGCACCGATGAGTGGGGCACGATACGTGCCGGTAAAGGGCTGTTTGTCAGCGCGGATGCACAGCCTAAGGCGCAGGGGGAAGCGCTGGACAGGGACGCTGCACTGAAGGAAATCGACCGGCTGAATCAGCAACTGCAGCAGCTGGAAATCGCGGCGGAGCAGGCACAGGCGCTGAAGGCGGACGTTGACAGCCAGATAAAGATGTTTGAGCAGCGGCTGAAGCCGCTCAATGAGGCGCTGCTGATGTCCGCTCCGGAAGGAATGGCCCTGACCAGCGGGGAGCACCTGCAGATGACGGCCGCGAAGAACGTCGCCATTAATGCGGGCGGGGATATCAG
>NZ_JBMKHT010000108.1:0-1369 GCF_049238165.1 Enterobacter cloacae complex sp. IR5422
TTAGCTCAACGCATCGCTGCGCTTACACACCCGACCTATCAACGTCGTCGTCTTCAACGTTCCTTCAGGAGACTTAAAGTCTCAGGGAGAACTCATCTCGGGGCAAGTTTCGTGCTTAGATGCTTTCAGCACTTATCTTTTCCGCATTTAGCTACCGGGCAGTGCCATTGGCATGACAACCCGAACACCAGTGATGCGTCCACTCCGGTCCTCTCGTACTAGGAGCAGCCCCCCTCAATTCTCCAGCGCCCACGGCAGATAGGGACCGAACTGTCTCACGACGTTCTAAACCCAGCTCGCGTACCACTTTAAATGGCGAACAGCCATACCCTTGGGACCTACTTCAGCCCCAGGATGTGATGAGCCGACATCGAGGTGCCAAACACCGCCGTCGATATGAACTCTTGGGCGGTATCAGCCTGTTATCCCCGGAGTACCTTTTATCCGTTGAGCGATGGCCCTTCCATTCAGAACCACCGGATCACTATGACCTGCTTTCGCACCTGCTCGAGCCGTCACTCTCGCAGTCAAGCTAGCTTATGCCATTGCACTAACCTCCTGATGTCCGACCAGGATTAGCTAACCTTCGTGCTCCTCCGTTACTCTTTGGGAGGAGACCGCCCCAGTCAAACTACCCACCAGACACTGTCCGCAACCCGGATTACGGGTCTACGTTAGAACACCAGCCATTAAAGGGTGGTATTTCAAGGACGGCTCCATGCAGACTGGCGTCCACACTTCAAAGCCTCCCACCTATCCTACACATCAAGGACCAGTGTTCAGTGTCAAGCTATAGTAAAGGTTCACGGGGTCTTTCCGTCTTGCCGCGGGTACACTGCATCTTCACAGCGAGTTCAATTTCACTGAGTCTCGGGTGGAGACAGCCTGGCCATCATTACGCCATTCGTGCAGGTCGGAACTTACCCGACAAGGAATTTCGCTACCTTAGGACCGTTATAGTTACGGCCGCCGTTTACCGGGGCTTCGATCAAGAGCTTCGCGTTACCGCTAACCCCATCAATTAACCTTCCGGCACCGGGCAGGCGTCACACCGTATACGTCCACTTTCGTGTTTGCACAGTGCTGTGTTTTTAATAAACAGTTGCAGCCAGCTGGTATCTTCGACTGATTTCAGCTCCACCCGCAGGGGCTTCACCTACATATCAGCGTGCCTTCTCCCGAAGTTACGGCACCATTTTGCCTAGTTCCTTCACCCGAGTTCTCTCAAGCGCCTTGGTATTCTCTACCTGACCACCTGTGTCGGTTTGGGGTACGATTTGATGTTACCTGATGCTTAGAGGCTTTTCCTGGAAGCAGGGCATTTGTTACTTCAGCACCGTAGTGCCTCGTCATCACACCTCAGCGTTAA
>NZ_JBMKHT010000109.1:0-1293 GCF_049238165.1 Enterobacter cloacae complex sp. IR5422
GGTATGAACCGGAAACATGGGTAACACTTTAGACCGGATACATGGGTAACAGTTATAACTGGCATAGAAGAGGAGACTCGCTATGCCCTGGACTGAGACCCGACCTATGCAACGCCTTGATTTTATCCGTGCCTGCCATGCAGGTACGGACTCCTTCTCCGCTCTTTGCCGTCTTTTTGGTATCAGCCGCAAAACCGGCTACAAATGGCTTCAGCGTTTTGACCCTTCTGACCTGTCCTCTCTCTCTGACCGGTCGCGCGCACCATGCTCTCACTCCCGGACGGTTCCTGATGAGGTCGTCGGACACCTGACTGCCCTGCGTCAGAAACACCCTGACTGGGGCCCGAAAAAACTGCGGATGTGGCTCCTCAATCATCACGTCGATTTTACCGTTCCTGCTGCCAGCACTGTCGGCGATATCCTCAAGCGTGAAGGCCTGGTACCTGACAGAAAGAGAAAGCGCAGAACGCCGGGGAATCGCCGGCCCCTGACCAGCATCAGTGAAAACAATCAGGTCTGGAGCGCTGATTTTAAAGGCAAGTTCAGGCTGCTGAGCAGAGAGTACTGTCATCCCTTCACCCTGACCGACAACCACAGCCGGTATCTGCTGAGCTGCCGTGGAACGGACCGTGAGAGCGAGCCCTTCGTCAGGCACTGTCTGACGGAGGCGTTCCTGGAGTACGGTCTGCCGGACGTTCTGAGAACCGATAATGGTCAGCCCTTCGCAGGGACGGGTATCGCCGGGTTAAGTCGCCTTGCCGTCTGGCTGATAAAGCTGGGCGTCAGACCGGAGCGTATCCGGCGGGGCCATCCCGAAGAGAACGGGCGGCACGAACGCATGCACCGTTCCCTGAAAAGTGCGCTGGCGCAGGGGAACACCTTCATGACGATGGAAGAACAACAGCGGTGGTTCAGTGACTACCGGGAAGAATTTAACTACGAAAGACCGCATGAAGCCCTGGCGGGTGCAACGCCCGGAACGGTGTGGCACCCCTCGAAGCGACAGTGGGATGGCCGTGTTCCTGACTATGCCTATCCGTCAGGAGGAACGGTCTACAGGGTGAAATCGAGGGGGACACTCTATATGGGGAAAAAGGGGACGGTGTTCCTGAGTGAAGCGCTGACTGATGAGTACATCATGCTGGAAGAACAGGATGATGGCCTGGAGGCCATCATCTTCAACGGAATAACGCTTGCGTACTACGACCGAAAAACCCAGAGTGTGGTGCGGATAGACTAAAAGTGTTACCTATGTTCCCGGTCTGATCTGTCACCTATGTATCCGGTCATACA
>NZ_JBMKHT010000110.1:0-1283 GCF_049238165.1 Enterobacter cloacae complex sp. IR5422
GTCTGGCGGCGTTTACTGGAAAACTCACTGTCGGCAAAAGTCAGTTGCTGGCTCATCCGGTTACTCATTCTGGGTTCAGGTTACAACACGATGATCTCACATCTCGGACTTATTCGCACCTTCCTTATAGTAGCCCTCTTTTTGAGACTATTCCCTATTGCGCCAGAGCTGGCATACTGAGGAAAACAAAAAATATTATCCTTTAATATGCGCTATTACAGCAAAGCCGTCTTTTTTTGCTCGTTATTTTTTTGCTCTCTGAGCCATGCAGCCCCCCTTACTCCTGCTGACCGGGACACAGTGCGTCAGCAGCAGGAGGAACTGTTATTAAAGAACCAGCAACAGCGTGAGGAGCTGGAGCGCAGTATTCCTCGCCCCGCGCCTGCCAGACCGCTGCCTGTTACCGGCTCCGGACCCTGTTTCACCATTCATACCATTACCCTTTCCGGTGCGACCTTAATCTCCCCGAAAACCCGGCAGACCCTTGTCGCGCCGTGGCAGGGCCGCTGTCTGGATATGGCGAAAATAACGGAACTTCTCGCCCATATTTCTGACTGGTATATCAGCCGGGGATATATCACCAGCCGCGCTTTTCTTACCGAGCAGGATCTCTCCGGCGGCCAGCTGAATATTGTTGTGCTGGAAGGCAGACTGGAAGCGATCCGTCTGGAAGGCGAAACGCCGCGTATGCTGAAAATGGCGTTTCCGGGACGGGTGGGCGGCATCCTTAATTTACGCGACATCGAACAGGGCATGGAGCAAATTAACCGTTTGCGCGCCGATCCGGTTCAGATTGAAATTCTTCCGGGAACGCAGGCCGGATATTCCATCGTTAATCTCACGGCAAAGCCGGAATTTCCCTTAAGTGCATCGGTAAGCCTGGATAATAGCGGGCAGAAGAGTACCGGCGAAGATCAGCTGAGCGGCGTGCTCACCGCCAATAATATGCTGGGGCTGGCGGATAAATGGTTTGTCAGCGGCGGGCGCAGCAGCGATTTTGCCAGCGCGTACGATGCGCAGAATTTCCAGGCGGGCGTCAGCGTGCCGTTTGGCTACGGATTACTGGACTACAGCTACGCCTGGAGTAACTACCGGACCACCATCAGTAACCAGGGATTCAACTGGCTCTCCACGGGCGATACCAAAACCCACCGCCTTAACGCGTCCTGGGTGGTCTTCCGCAACGGGGAGGTGAAAACCGGCATTGCGGCAGGCGTGGTTCAGCGATCCAGCCGCAACTGGCTCAACGACGCGCCGCTTCAGAGCAGCACGCGCAACCTCTC
>NZ_JBMKHT010000111.1:0-1193 GCF_049238165.1 Enterobacter cloacae complex sp. IR5422
GTCGCTGCCGCAGCTTCGGTGCATGGTTTAGCCCCGTTACATCTTCCGCGCAGGCCGACTCGACCAGTGAGCTATTACGCTTTCTTTAAATGATGGCTGCTTCTAAGCCAACATCCTGGCTGTCTGTGCCTTCCCACATCGTTTCCCACTTAACCATGACTTTGGGACCTTAGCTGGCGGTCTGGGTTGTTTCCCTCTTCACGACGGACGTTAGCACCCGCCGTGTGTCTCCCGTGATAACATTCTTCGGTATTCGTAGTTTGCATCGGGTTGGTAAGCCGGGATGGCCCCCTAGCCGAAACAGTGCTCTACCCCCGAAGATGAGTTCACGAGGCGCTACCTAAATAGCTTTCGGGGAGAACCAGCTATCTCCCGGTTTGATTGGCCTTTCACCCCCAGCCACAAGTCATCCGCTAATTTTTCAACATTAGTCGGTTCGGTCCTCCAGTTAGTGTTACCCAACCTTCAACCTGCCCATGGCTAGATCACCGGGTTTCGGGTCTATACCCTGCAACTTAACGCCCAGTTAAGACTCGGTTTCCCTTCGGCTCCCCTATACGGTTAACCTTGCTACAGAATATAAGTCGCTGACCCATTATACAAAAGGTACGCAGTCACACCACGAAGGTGCTCCCACTGCTTGTACGTACACGGTTTCAGGTTCTTTTTCACTCCCCTCGCCGGGGTTCTTTTCGCCTTTCCCTCACGGTACTGGTTCACTATCGGTCAGTCAGGAGTATTTAGCCTTGGAGGATGGTCCCCCCATATTCAGACAGGATACCACGTGTCCCGCCCTACTCTTCGAGTTCACAACCTGTGTGCTTTCGTGTACGGGACTGTCACCCTGTACCGTGCGACTTTCCAGACGCTTCCACTAACACACAAGCTGATTCAGACTCTGGGCTGCTCCCCGTTCGCTCGCCGCTACTGGGGGAATCTCGGTTGATTTCTTTTCCTCGGGGTACTTAGATGTTTCAGTTCCCCCGGTTCGCCTCGTTAACCTATGTATTCAGTTAACGATAGTGTGTCGGAACACACTGGGTTTCCCCATTCGGACATCGCCGGGTCAAAGGTTCATATCACCTCGCCGGCGCTTTTCGCAGATTAGCACGTCCTTCATCGCCTCTGACTGCCAGGGCATCCACCGTGTACGCTTAGTCGCTTAACCTCACAACCCGAAGATGTTTCACTTC
>NZ_JBMKHT010000112.1:0-1085 GCF_049238165.1 Enterobacter cloacae complex sp. IR5422
CGGGTCTGGCGGCGTTTACTGGAAAACTCACTGTCGGCAAAAGTCAGTTGCTGGCTCATCCGGTTACTCATTCTGGGTTCAGGTTACAACACGATGATCTCACATCTCGGACTTATTCGCACCTTCCCTAAGCAATCAAGATAGCGGTGGTACTGGTGATATTAAAATTGACGCACCGTTAATTATTAATAGTAATGGTCAGATTTCCGATGTTGATTTTCAAAAGATGTGTGATAAACACGCCGATACTATTGTACAGGCAACACGTAAATCTCAGAAGAATAACGTATAAATATCATATAGCCCACATGGATTGTGGGCTAACTATTAAAGGAATAATAATATGTTAAATAACACTCTTATTAGTGAGTTCATGTTAACGGACAATATACCGCAATACCAAAACCAGACATGGACAGGTGAAACTATTACACGTGTTGTTGGTTCGCAGTACTTCACCCTTAGTTTTAAAGTAACTCTAAACAAGATGAACCGTGCTGAACTTGCTAACTTCTATGCTCTTTATGGTCAAGGTAGACCGTTTGATATATCTCTTGGTTGGTGGTCAGATTATAACGGTACTCAGGCATCACAAGTACAGGCAACCGCAGCAAGGGCAGCAGGGGCAACATCAGTTGCCGTTAATGCTAATACACTTGAAGTTGGTACTGTAGTTCAGTTTACCGGACACAAGAAACTATATCGAATCATAGCCAACACAGGTAACGTGATTACTATCTTCCCTGGATTAATCAAAAACATCCAACTTGGGGAAGTAATGAAATATGACAATATTCAAGGTTCATTTATTCTTACACCACAAAATGCAGCATACCAGATGCCAAGTACAAACATTATGGAAGTGACAATAAACGCAACCGAAAACATCAGAGGTTAATTTATGTCAATTCCAAGTAATGTATTAACTAATGCGGATCTTATCGCGTACTGGAATCTTAGGAAGGTGCGAATAAGTCCGAGATGTGAGATCATCGTGTTGTAACCTGAACCCAGAATGAGTAACCGGATGAGCCAGCAACTGACTTTTGCCGACAGTGAGTTTTCCAGTAAACGCCGCCAGACCC
>NZ_JBMKHT010000113.1:0-1028 GCF_049238165.1 Enterobacter cloacae complex sp. IR5422
CCTTCACGGATTGCGAAACGCAGACCGTCGTCCATCGCGATTGGGTGGATCAGCGTCACAACCATCTTGATGTTGTCGCCTGGCATTACCATCTCAACGCCTTCTGGCAGTTCGATGGTACCGGTCACGTCAGTAGTACGGAAGTAGAACTGTGGACGGTAGCCTTTGAAGAACGGAGTATGACGGCCGCCTTCGTCTTTGGACAGGATGTACACTTCAGATTCGAACTTGGTGTGTGGCTTGATTGAGCCTGGCTTCGCCAGAACCTGACCACGTTCGATTTCTTCACGTTTGATACCACGCAGCAGAACACCAACGTTCTCACCAGCACGGCCTTCGTCCAGCAGTTTGCGGAACATTTCAACGCCAGTACAGGTAGACTTCGCAGTCTCTTTGATACCAACGATTTCAACTTCTTCACCAACTTTGATGATACCGCGCTCTACACGACCGGTAACAACGGTACCACGACCGGAGATGGAGAATACGTCTTCGATTGGCAGCAGGAATGGCTTGTCAATCGCACGCTCTGGTTCTGGGATGTAAGAATCCAGGAAGCCAGCCAGTTCGATGATTTTCGCTTCCCACTCTGCGTCGCCTTCCAGCGCTTTCAGAGCAGAACCACGAACGATTGGGGTATCGTCGCCTGGGAAATCGTACTGAGACAGCAGTTCACGAACTTCCATCTCTACCAGTTCCAGCAGCTCTTCGTCATCAACCATGTCGCACTTGTTCAGGAACACGATGATGTAAGGAACGCCTACCTGACGACCCAGCAGGATGTGCTCACGAGTCTGAGGCATTGGGCCGTCAGTCGCAGCAACAACCAGGATCGCGCCGTCCATCTGCGCAGCACCGGTGATCATGTTTTTAACATAGTCGGCGTGGCCTGGGCAGTCTACGTGTGCGTAGTGGCGAGTCGGGGTGTCGTATTCAACGTGGGAAGTGTTGATGGTGATACCACGAGCTTTTTCTTCTGGTGCGTTATCGATCTGGTCGAATGCACGAGCAGAACCACCGTAGGTTTT
>NZ_JBMKHT010000114.1:0-1023 GCF_049238165.1 Enterobacter cloacae complex sp. IR5422
CGGTGGAGTCCGGCGCGGTCGCCTTCCATGCCCTGACGGGCATAAAAACATGTAAATAAATTCCGTACTTGTATTGACTTTAAAGGCGTAATCACCGATAATTAAATCATCGGGAGGCAATACCGCCGCCCGAAAAATTGCCGGTATCGGCGCTTTAAGGAGTACACCATGACTGATATTACGACCCCTTCTGTTTATGTTGGCACTTACCATAAATACAACTGCGGAAGCATTGCGGGAGCCTGGCTCGATCTGACCGATTTTGATAGCTCAGAGGAGTTTTACGAGCGCTGCCGCGAGTTACACGCAAATGAGGCTGATCCAGAATTTATGTTCCAGGATTGGGAGGGTATTCCGTCTGATATGGCGTCAGAGTGCCATATCAACTGGGATTTTATTAACGGCTTTAAACAAGCCCGCGAGGAAGGAAACGAAGCGGCGTTTGTGGCCTTTGTTGATCTGTTTAATAGCACTGATTTCGACCTGTTTAGAGATGCCTATATGGGCGAAGCTAAGGACGAAGAAACTTTTGCAGAGGAATACCTGAATGATAGCGGTCTACTGAATGAAATTCCTGAATCCGTAGCCCGATATTTTGACATCGTAGCCTATGCGCGGGATCTGTTTATTGGGGATTTCAGTTTACATGACGGACACGTATTTAACATGACTTGCTGAAACCTAGTCCCCCGCCACGCGGGGGATATTAAACACCGCTCTAATTAATCGCCGGTATCGGCAAACAGCCATCTGGGCGGCTGCGCCGCCCCTTTGCTGCTGCTTGCCGGTGATCTCTCCAGCTCATGTTCTGCCATTGCGCTAAATCCTGATGCCACACAGGGCGTTACCCCTTCGGGGCCGCTCTGCTGTGCTGCGCATCGAGCCGGTTCCCGTCTCGCCCCGCCCCTTCGGGGTGCCAACGCCCTTCAGGCGTCGGCATCCTTTGCCAGTGCGCTATTGTGTTATCCGTGGATTGTGCAGCTCAGCGGGGCGCTGGCCGTGACGGTGCGGTGTCCCCCGTAA
>NZ_JBMKHT010000115.1:0-819 GCF_049238165.1 Enterobacter cloacae complex sp. IR5422
CTGGCGGCGTTTACTGGAAAACTCACTGTCGGCAAAAGTCAGTTGCTGGCTCATCCGGTTACTCATTCTGGGTTCAGGTTACAACACGATGATCTCACATCTCGGACTTATTCGCACCTTCCTTAAAACTTGCGGCGTTGTTCTCAAATAACCATTATTGGTTATACATTCGCTGTGACTCATTATTGTCACTTTCGTTCTGGCCACCAGGCAGACCACTTATTGCAACTCATTCTCATTATTAAGCCTCTCGTTGAGTCAGGCAGACGCGGAGGCTATTCGGTAAAACCTATCACAGCCATAGGGCGGAATGCCGGCGTGACGCATTGCCCAAACTGAAAACCGGTGCTGTAATCAAACCGCTGTTACGGCCTGAAATAAGGTATGTAGAGCGCAACGCAACGCCAGCCCAGGCTGGCACTGAAAGTTCCTGTGGAAAGTTCAGGTATCAGGGCCGCCCACCAGGGCGGCCTTTTTACGTTCAGGCTTTCCGTTAGTTCCGTTCACAAGGTTGTCTTGTTGGCGTTGTAAGGTTTGGCTGATTGATTTGATAAAGCATACGCATTAGCCCCGATGGATAAAGTTGGTTACCTTACATCTCAACGAAAACACGGAGGAAGTACTGATGTCTTTGATTAACACTAAAATTAAACCTTTCAAAAACCAGGCGTTCAAAAACGGTGAGTTCATCGAAGGAAGTTGCGATTAAGTGGTCCGCAGCTCCCGATATGACGCCCCAAACCGTCCTTTATCGACGTCCTGTGGCTCAATTTTCCAATTTTCAGCCCAAAATCGTCTCTTCGTGGCTGATTTTGGCCC
>NZ_JBMKHT010000116.1:0-805 GCF_049238165.1 Enterobacter cloacae complex sp. IR5422
GTCTGGCGGCGTTTACTGGAAAACTCACTGTCGGCAAAAGTCAGTTGCTGGCTCATCCGGTTACTCATTCTGGGTTCAGGTTACAACACGATGATCTCACATCTCGGACTTATTCGCACCTTCCTTAGTGTGGATGCTTTTATTTTGTGCATTCAATCAAAATAGTGCTCGATAAAACTCGTTATCGTCGTGTAGAAAGAGGATGCTAATAAATATAAAGTGGTAGAGGAGGATGGGATATGTACGGATTTATCGCGCGACAACCCATTTTTAACCCTGAAATGAATACCGTAGCCTATGAGCTGCTTTTCAGAGACGGGATGACAAATCGTTTTCCGGATGTGTCGGCAGAATATGCCACGTCCAGGATGATATCAGATCAGTTCTTATGTGTGCCGTCCCAGCGCATTGCCGGGGCACATACGTCGTTTATTAATTTCCCTTCAAGGATGGTTATTGACCGCAGTGGAGAAGCGCTTGATAAAGAGAGCGTGGTGATTGAAATCCTTGAAGATGCTGTGCCGGGGGCCGAACTGCTGCAGGCCGTCAGGGAGATGAATGCGCACGGCTATCAGTTTGCGCTTGATGATTTCACCCTTGCGCCAGAATGGGATGTTTTTTTACCCTATATTTCAATCCTGAAATTCGACGTCAGAAATTATACCTTAGCGCAAATTAAAGGAAGTTGCGATTAAGTGGTCCGCAGCTCCCGATATGACGCCCCAAACCGTCCTTTATCGACGTCCTGTGGCTCAATTTTCCAATTTTCAGCCCAAAATCGTCTCTTCGTGGCTGATTTTGGCCC
>NZ_JBMKHT010000117.1:0-746 GCF_049238165.1 Enterobacter cloacae complex sp. IR5422
CAGGGCCAAAATCAGCCACGAAGAGACGATTTTGGGCTGAAAATTGGAAAATTGAGCCACAGGACGTCGATAAAGGACGGTTTGGGGCGTCATATCGGGAGCTGCGGACCACTTAATCGCAACTTCCCTAATGAAACTAGCATCTCCATGTATTCCAGAGGAGATTTGGACTGAGATCGAACCATGCCATCTAGCAATTTAATGATTTCATTATGATTTTTATTGCCAACTTTTTCGATGATCTCATTGCTAGATTCATGAACTAGCTTCATGGTTTCATGATAAGCATTTAATACTTGTTCAGAATAATGTCTATTTTCGTTGGCTATTATTCCTTTGGAGTCGGTGATTTCAAAACCAACATCTGAACCATACGACATGTTTCCAGTAAAAGTGCAATTTTCACAGTTGGTTACACGATACGAAACAGTTTTTTTGGAATCCATAAAAACTCCCTTACGTTTAATTTTAATATGCCCGCGATAATTATACGGTATTTGCCATGAGAATCTGACTCTTCATTTTTAAAGTTAATGATCTGCCTCGCAGATGCTGTTTTTTTCATGCGCATAGAACGTCCACAACGAAAAAAGTCTTTCGGCTGTTAGCTGGCAGAAAGTTAAGGAAGGTGCGAATAAGTCCGAGATGTGAGATCATCGTGTTGTAACCTGAACCCAGAATGAGTAACCGGATGAGCCAGCAACTGACTTTTGCCGACAGTGAGTTTTCCAGTAAACGCCGCCAGA
>NZ_JBMKHT010000118.1:0-659 GCF_049238165.1 Enterobacter cloacae complex sp. IR5422
CTTAATGCGGGTGCGGAGCGTCAGGTTATTACGCTCAATACGTTGGGTGAATATCTTGCCGGTCAGATGCTTATCCTTCGGCACCTCCCGGCCATAGCTACCCCAGTCGTCGCTGGTGATCATGCCGATGGTGAAGGGCTCCAGTAACGCCAGCAGTTCACGGCAGGTTTCATCGGTTCGTGGACCAAAAGTATAGGCCAGTACACCGCCTGTTTTGGTGTTGTACGCGTACCAGAGCCAGTGCTGCCGGGCTTTACTGCCAACGAAGCTCCATTGCTCATCGAGTTCACAGATAAGTGCCACATCAGCATGGGCAACGGGCGAAGAGGTTATTCGCTTTGGCGCGAGTTTTTTAAAGTCCGGATGACGGTGTTAATGCCAATCTTCAGTGTTCTGGCAGTATCGCGAACCCCGGCACCGTTGAAGGCCATTTCGGTTATCTGCTCTTTAACGCCCGGCTTACGGGCCTCATAAGCGTAAGTGAGCTGAAACACGCGGTGGCAGTTACGGCAGCGAAATCTGTCATGACCTTTAGGGTTCTGACCATGGCGGTAAACCTGAGGAGACTGACAACGGGGACAATGGACGTTAACGCTGGGCATGAGAGAACCTCAAAAGCCCGCATTATACATCAGATTCAACCAATTAGAGGCATCACC
>NZ_JBMKHT010000119.1:0-530 GCF_049238165.1 Enterobacter cloacae complex sp. IR5422
ACCACTTTGTGATTCATGACTGGGGTGAAGTCGTAACAAGGTAACCGTAGGGGAACCTGCGGTTGGATCACCTCCTTACCTTAAAGAACCTGCCTTTGTAGTGCTCACACAGATTGTCTGATGAAAAAACAGCAGTAAAAATCTCTGCAGGCTTGTAGCTCAGGTGGTTAGAGCGCACCCCTGATAAGGGTGAGGTCGGTGGTTCAAGTCCACTCAGGCCTACCAAACTCCTTTTAAAGGATGAGCGGTACAGAGATTGCAAAACGATGGGGCTATAGCTCAGCTGGGAGAGCGCCTGCTTTGCACGCAGGAGGTCTGCGGTTCGATCCCGCATAGCTCCACCATCTTTTACTGCGAACCCAAGAAAACTTCAGAGTGAACCTGAAAAGGTGCACTGCGAAGTTTTGCTCTTTAAAAATCTGGATCAAGCTGAAAATTGAAACGACACATCTTTAAGGTGTGTTCGAGTCTCTCAAATTTTCGCAATCAGAAGTGAAACATCTTCGGGTTGTGAGGTTAAGCGACTAAGC